>NZ_JAKUDW010000007.1:0-103317 GCF_022662595.1 Bacillus cereus group sp. BfR-BA-01524
CTGGGACTTGTTCTTCTCCCACGTTCGTTTTTTTCTTTCGTAAAAGACGATTTACAAGGAAGAAGACGATTATACAAAATAGTGCATATCCTACAATTGTAATTGAGGACATCTCATCTCCCCCTTACTTATGAATACGAACTGACACATTCATTCCAGGAACAATATTTACTGATTTACTATGATCTAAAGAAATTTTAACTGGTACAACTTGCTTTACTTTCGTATAGTTCGCTGTTGCATTACTTGATGGTAACATTGAGAATGTATTTGCTGTTGTTAATCCAACTTGTTCTACTTTCCCTGTTAACGTTGTATCTGGGTATGCATCTACATATACATCTACTGTTTGACCTTTTTGAACATCATCAATCACTGTTTCTTCAATGTTTGCTGTTACCCATAAATTGTTCATATCGAATGCGTAAGCAATCGGGCTACCAGCTCCAACGAAAGCATTTGTTGTTGCGTTTGATTGTACAACCGTTGCATTTTGTGGAATTGTTACATCTACTGTTTGTTCTCCATTAGCTGCCGCTACAGTAACAGCACCTAATTTATCGTTCTCATTATAATTTTTTCCTACTTCAGCTTTCCAGTCAGTTAGTTTACCTGCTACTGGCGAAGCAACCGGAATTACCTTTCCATCAATCTTTGCATTGTCTGTTTTTAAGTAATTTTCCGTTTGGTTGTAATAGTAATAACCGCCAATACCGCCGCCAACTAGTACAATTAATGTGATAATGTTGATAATTACCATTCTTCGAAACTGATTCATTGCATTCCTCTCCTTATATCGCATATAATTTTTTTCTAAACTATTTATGTCCTTATTGTTTAGATTGTTTAATTGTTAATTATATTAACCTTTTAACAAAAAAATCACACCATCTGCAGCGTAAATCGAAACTTATCTACCTGCGAGCGGTGCTGATTTCTGAAGGACTATCGTTTATAATTATAAATAATTATTTTGAATCTACAACCGACAATTTACGTATGAAATGTTGCTTAAACAACAATATAATACCAATATGTTGTTTAAGTATAGAAAATTAAACGAGGAGAAGTAAAATGTCTATTAAAAATACAAATGATCCACGTGTAAAGCGAACGAGACAACTCATTCAGGATGCTTTTGTCGCTTTAGTAGGCGAAAAAGGCTTTGAAAATGTAACTGTGCAACATATCGCAGAACGCGCTCCTGTAAATCGCGCTACATTTTATAGCCATTACCATGATAAATATGACCTATTAGACAAAAGTATTGAAGAAATGTTAGAGAAGCTAGCAGAAGTAATTAAACCGAAAAATAGAAATAAAGAAGATTTTCAACTTACATTCGATTCACCTCATCCTACATTTTTGGCTTTATTCGAACATATCGCAGAAAACGTGAACTTCTATAACGTTATGCTTGGGGATAAGGCTGCCGGAAACTATTCTTATAAAATGATGAAAACGATACAAGTGCATTTAACATTAAGCTTGTCTATTTCACAACCAGATGACGAAGATCTTATGGTTCCTCGTGATATTTTGATTAGTTATGTGACAGGGGCTCACATCGGAATGATTATGTCATGGTTAAAAAGAGGAATGATATATACCCCGCATTTTATGGCGATGCAATTAACTCGTTTAATTATTTTAGGCGCCCATACTGCAGCGGGATTAGAGCGACCTTTTTAAAACAAAAAAAGCGAAGGAAAATCTCCTTCGCTTTTTCTATTAATTAAATGTAATGTTATGTACAGCATCCTTATCAAGACGTTTAATAACTTCTACAATTAACTTTACTGCATTTTCATAATCATCACGGTGTAACATTGCTGCATGTGAATGGATATAGCGCGTTGCAATTGTAATTGCCATAGAAGGAATACCGTTTACAGCAATGTGAATCGCACCCGCATCAGTTCCCCCGCCGGCTACTGAATCATATTGATACGGGATTTGTAATTCATCAGCAACATCAACTACGAAATCACGTAAACCTGTATGTCCAATAACAGAAGCATCATATAAAATGATTTGTGGTCCATCGCCCATTTTACTTTGCGCTTCTTTTGACGTTACACCCGGTGTATCTCCAGCGATACCAACATCTACTGCGAACGCGATATCTGGTTTAATATAATTCGCAGATGTTTTTGCGCCACGAAGACCAACTTCTTCTTGTACAGTTCCAACGCCGTATACAACGTTTGGATGCTTTTCATCTTTTAATTGTTTTAATACGTCAATTGCAATTGCACAACCGATTCGGTTATCCCATGCTTTTGCGAGCAACATTTTTTCATTCTTCATCACTTGGAATTCAAAATAAGGTACAACTTGATCTCCTGGTCGTACGCCCCACTCCATCGCTTCTTCTTGGCTAGAAGCACCAATATCGATGAACATGTCTTTAATTTCAACTGGCTTTTTACGTGCTTCTGGAGGTAAAATGTGCGGTGGTTTTGAACCAATTACACCTGTTACATCTCCTTTACGCGTTACAATCGTCACGCGCTGTGCAAGCATAACTTGTGACCACCAGCCACCAACCGTTTGGAAACGAAGGAAACCTTTGTCATCAATTTGCGTAATCATAAAGCCAACTTCATCTAAATGACCTGCAACCATAATTTTTGGGCCGTTTTCTTCCCCTACTTTTTTCGCAACTAAGCTTCCTAAATTATCAGTAGAAAGTTCGTCCGCAAACGGCTCAATATATTTCTTCATTACTTCACGTGGCTCACGTTCATTACCAGCAATACCACGTGCATCCGTTAATTCTTTTAGCATTGTCAATGTCGCGTCTAATTTTGTCATTGCCAACACCCTCCTTTTTCTTCAGTCAATTCATTATACAATAATTAAATTGAAATATTCAAAAATTAAATTAGTATCCTTGTGTTTGACGCTGATGATTAACTTCATTTTTATCTAAATATGCTTTTTCAATCTCTTCTTGCTCAAATTCAAGTGCTTGTCCAAGTCGAAGATAGCTCGTAAATAATTCAATATAGTTTGTAATAGATGGTTGATCTGTAAAACGAATTACTTTCGCATATGTGTCTAAGAAAATTTCCACTTGTGTTTTATTCGTTTGTGCACATTTATAGAATAGGAAGTTTTTATCAATACCTAAATCAATTCCGATTGATAAAATAAAATGCAAACCATCTACGTATTCTTCTAATATTACTTCACGTTCCGAAGCTGGTTTGTTGCTCCAATATTTAAAACAACGTGTTTCATTTGCAAGTTCTCCAATTTCTACAAGAAGAGCTAACATTTTTTCTTTTAACAATTTTTTCGGTTGTAAGTCATGTTCTTTTGCAATACGGTCATCTAATTCTTTTTGTAATTTAAATAGTTGTAGTAAGTCCATTCTATTGTCCTCCTCCAACATCGCATGTTACGCAACAATGTTGTTTCATCTCAAAGTTCATTATTATGTTTCAGTTCTTATGAATAAGTCAGCTATCTACCTCTTTATAAAATAGCTTGTCCTTAATTTGCAAATACGTTTCAGTCATCACTCTTAAATTGTTCATCTGATGAAAGTTCCATATCATCTTTCCATTATAGCAGTGTCGTTTCGGCTAGGAAAGATACTCTTCTTTCCAAACGTGCATAATTAAAAAAAGCCAGGAGGATTCTCCTGACTTCATATATATATTCTTCTATATCACTATAGTTTTTATATTGATTTTGTCATATCGATAACAACACATCCGTTAGTCTTTAGAACTTCAAACTTCTCTCTGAATACAAACAAAAAACCTTAGAAGAAAATTCTTCTAAGGTTTCAACTAATTAATTAGTTAATGTTGTTTTTTGCAACTGTTGCTAATTCAGCGAAAGCTTTTTCGTCATGAACAGCTAAGTCAGCAAGCATCTTGCGGTTAACTTCGATGCCAGCATTTTTTAAACCGTGCATTAAGCGGCTGTAAGAAAGACCATTCATACGAGCTGCTGCGTTGATACGTGTGATCCATAATTTACGGAAGTCACGTTTCTTTTGACGACGGTCACGGAATGCATACATTAGAGATTTCATAACCTGTTGGTTAGCAACCTTGAATAATGTATTTTTTGAACCGTAGTAACCTTTTGCTAATTTTATAACTTTTTTACGACGTTGACGAGTAACTGTACCACCTTTTACTCTTGGCATAATATTACCTCCTAATTGTTCTATATATCAGCCGAACTTATTTTAAGTTGTCAAGCATTTGACGAATGCGTTTGAAGTCACCAGCGCTTACTACACCAGCTTTACGTAGTTTACGTTTAGCTTTTGTAGATTTGTTAGCGAATAAATGGCTTGTGTATGCGTGAGAACGTTTCAGTTTACCTGATCCAGTCTTTTTGAAACGCTTTGCAGCGCCGCGATGAGTTTTTTGTTTAGGCATAGGTATTTCCTCCTCTATCTATTACTTATCGTTTTTCGGTGCTAAAACTAAGAACATACTGCGTCCTTCCATTTTAGGCTTAGATTCAACTGTACTAACTTCAGCACAAGCTTCTGAGAAGCGATCTAAAACACGTTGACCGATTTCTTTATGAGTAATGGCACGTCCTTTAAAGCGAATTGACGCTTTAACCT
This sequence comes from Bacillus cereus group sp. BfR-BA-01524, assembly GCF_022662595.1. NCBI lineage: Bacteria > Bacillati > Bacillota > Bacilli > Caryophanales > Bacillaceae > Bacillus > Bacillus cereus group sp. BfR-BA-01524. The sequence continues at coordinate 4,601 of NZ_JAKUDW010000007.1, forward strand.
TGTCGCCTTTCTCTAAAAACTTGATAGCATTACGAAGTTTTGTGTTAAAGTCGTGTTCATCAATTGTTGGACTTAAACGAACTTCTTTCATGCTAATTACTTTTTGATTTTTGCGCTGCTCTTTTTCTTTCTTCTGTTGCTCAAAGCGGAATTTACCGTAGTCCATAATGCGGCATACTGGCGGTTTCGCATTTGGAGCAACTAATACTAAATCAAGATTAAGATTTGCAGCTAAGTCTAAAGCGTCATTACGAGACTTGATTCCAAGTTGATCGCCATTTGCGCCAACTAAACGTACTTCACGTGCACGAATTTGCTCGTTAATCATCATATCCTTGCTAATAGTAAGCCACCTCCAAGGTTTTCTCAGAACATATTTTGTAGTCATAGAACCCGACAAAAAAAGTGCGGGCATACGACACCCACACTTGTAAAATCTTAAGTAAGAAATACATTTACCTGCTAACTGCGAATGCGTCCATCAGGTGAGAAGCGGGTGCTTCTACTTGTTCCACAAAACAATATTCTATTATCCTTGATGAGTTTATCATAGGACATGACGTCTGTCAAGAAGACGCGATGTATTTTACTAACAACAAGAAATATTGTAACAAACAACTAACATACTTGCAATACTTTTTTATGATAAGTGTTACATGGTTATTTTTTCTAATTCTCCTCAAGTATATTACATAAAAAAGCCGCGGTATACCGCGGCTTTTTCTTATCGTTTTCCTTCTACTTTAATCATGTCAACAAAAGCATCTAATGCGATTGTTTCTGATTTTTGTTCACCATATTTACGTACGTTTACGCCGTTTTCAGTGACTTCATTGTCACCTACTACAAGCATGTACGGAATTTTTTGCATTTGTGCTTCACGGATTTTGTAACCAATCTTCTCTTCACGAGTGTCTAATTCAACACGGATACCCGCACGACGCAATTCGTCTTGTACTTTCTTCGCATAGTCTAAATGTACTTGCGGAGAAACTGGAATTACTTGTACTTGAACTGGAGCTAACCAAGTTGGGAATGCACCTTTGTATTCTTCAATTAAGAAGGCTACGAAGCGTTCCATAGTTGATACAACACCACGGTGAATTACAACTGGACGATGTTGCTTACCGTCTTCGCCAACATAAGTTAATTCAAAGCGTTCTGGAAGTAAGAAGTCTAATTGTACAGTTGAAAGTGTTTCGTCTTTTCCAAGAGCAGTACGGACTTGAACATCAAGTTTTGGACCGTAGAATGCCGCTTCACCTTCAGCTTCATAGTAATCAAGACCCATTTCATCCATAGCTTCTTTTAACATACCTTGTGCTTTTTCCCACATCTCATCATCCGCATAATACTTTTTAGTATCTGCTGGGTCGCGATAAGATAGACGGAATGAGTAGTTCTCTAAGCCGAAATCTTTGTACACTTCTAGCGTTAAGTTTACAACACGTTTTAACTCTTCTTTAATTTGATCTGGACGAACGAAAATGTGCGCATCGTTTAAAGTCATTCCGCGTACACGTTGTAATCCAGATAACGCACCTGACATTTCATAACGGTGCATTGTTCCAAGTTCCGCAATACGGATTGGTAATTCACGGTAGCTGTGAATATCATTTTTATAAACCATCATATGGTGAGGACAGTTCATTGGACGAAGAACTAATTCTTCATTATCCATTTCCATTGATGGGAACATGCCATCACGGTAGTGATTCCAGTGACCAGAAGTTTCATATAACTCTCTACTTCCTAATACTGGAGTGTATACGTGATCATAGCCTAAGCTTGCTTCTTTATCAACGATGTAACGCTCGATAATACGACGAATTGTTGCACCCTTTGGTAACCAAAGTGGTAAACCTTGTCCTACTTTTTGGCTATTAGTAAATAGTTTTAATTCTTTACCTAATTTACGGTGATCGCGCTCTTTCGCTTCTTCAAGCATACGTAAGTGCTCATCTAATTCTGCTTTCTTAACGAATGCAGTACCGTAAATACGTTGTAACATTTTATTATTGCTATCGCCGCGCCAGTAAGCACCTGCAACGCTTAATAATTTAAACACTTTAATTTTCCCTGTAGATGGAAGGTGAACACCACGGCAAAGGTCGAAGAATTCGCCTTGCTCATAGATTGAAATAACTGCATCCTCTGGAAGATCGTTAATTAAATCTAATTTTAACTCATCACCAATTTCTTCAAAGCGACGAAGTGCTTCTGCACGTGGTACTTCGTGACGAACGATTTCTAAGTTCTCGTTCACGATTTTTTGCATTTCTTTTTCGATTTTCTTGAAGTCTTCAACTGTAATTGCTTCTTCCATATCAATATCGTAGTAGAAGCCATTTTCGATTACTGGACCAATACCAAGTTCAAGCTTAACATCTTTATATAAACGTTTTAACGCTTGTGCTAATAGGTGGGCTGTTGAATGGCGTAAAATGTATAAGCCATCTTCAGAATCTAATGTAATAATAGAAACTGCTCCATCTTCTTCGATTGGTGTAACAAGATCAATCATCTCATCGTTTAATTTTCCAGCCACAGCTTTTTTCTTTAAGCCTGGGCTAATAGAAGCTGCGATTTCTTCAGTTGTTACGCCTTTTGGAAACTCCTTCACAGCTCCATCAGGGAAAGTAATTTTAACTACATCTGCCATCACTGGTCACTCCTCTTTTTCTCAAAATAAAAAACACTCATCCCGTAAAAAGGGACGAGTGTTGAATTCGTGGTTCCACCCTTGTTCCAATTAACATAATCGTTAATTGCTCAAGTTCAACATAACGGTGTTGTCCGTTAGCAATTACTAAAAGAATCGTTCACTGCTAAAGTTTAGAGGTGGTAAGTAATAATCCCGTAATAGGAAGCTCACACCCTAAGGCTTCCCTCTCTGAAAATCGTAGAAAACTACTCATGTCCTCATCATGACATTTCGATATATTTCATTTATGTAGGTAATTATATGCTCAAAAACTTAGAAAATCAAGGGCGTTACCTTTATTTTTTAAATTTTTCACATTGCGCTCAAAATCGTGTAATCCATGTAATTGGACCCGTTCTTGAAACACATTTCGCAAAGTAATAATCATATTATGGTCTTGTTCTTTCGTATATAAATAAATCTTTTTGGGCGAAATAGAAAGAAGCGGCGCAATTACTTTCGTATCAATATATACATCATTTTGTTTTAATAATTCCTCATCTATATATTGGACCAACTTCTCCTGTTTTAAACGTCTACCTTTATCATCATAAAAGATAAAGCTTTCATCAAAAATAAGATGCACACAGGACAAGCGTGATTTACGGCTACTTACTTGTTGCCGAAGCGTCTCAATGAACATTTGGTATTCTTGCTCCATCTTATATTCATCAATTGCCACTTCCGCAAGTTTAGCCACCATTTCCCTATATGTACGAAGACGAAAACGGATATATGATGAAAACGAGAATGAGAGCGGATCACAAAGCCAATTATTTAAAGAAGACTTAATATATGACTCAAATGCGTTACGCGTTAAATCCTGAGCTACCCCTTTTCTTCTTCCCTTTAAAATCTCATGTGCCATGTGCAATATTTGATGACACTCTTCTTGTTCTTCATAAAAAAACTTTTCTTTTAAGATCGTATAAATCCACTCATTTTGTTTCACATTCACAATAAAATACACCATTACCGGCAATAAGATCTTTTCAATATAATTCGATTCACGTACTGGTATGTGAATCACCACTTTTTGTTCCTGTAAATACACACTCGTTTCCTTATATAATACTTCCGCTCTTTTCAGCAATTGTCTATATACGTGCATAGCATCATTTTTTTCTTCGAAGCAAATTTCAATCACTTTTGTCCCCCCTTTTATCCCTGCTCTAAAGGACTGTATCTATACGTTACAAATCCTATAAGAGTCCTTTCCGCGTGAAGTTCACTCTTAGTAGAATTACATTTCCTATCGTTAGAAAATCCACTCAATATGGCTTGCTAATTTTATATATATTAAGGGAGGGAGAAAAAAATGATACAAGCTACTATGAATTTTTTTATTGTATACTTTACTTATTACTAAAGGGAGGTATCTGAATGTTTGAATATAAATTCGTAAAAGTCGAATTTCATTGGGGGCTCACTCGCTCAAAACTAGCTGAAGACTACCAAGAAATTATTCAAGAACATGCTAGAGATGACTGGAGGTTCGTACAGATTGTTGCCCCTACGATTGGCAGTTCTGGACAACCTGAATATTTCGATCTCATATTTGAAAAGAAAATATCACTATAATACAAAAGAGCAAGCTTCTCAGCTTGCTCTTTTACTTATGACGACGGTTTTTCCCACCAATTGGAATTGGTTTCGCTAAATATTTAATTCGTTCCATAATACGTGCTGCCTTCATTTCTTCAGCCTCACCACGTTGTGTATACGTTAAATGATGTTCCAATTGTTTAAAATCAAAATTAGACGTAAAGAACGTCGGTAAGTTTTCTAACATACGGAATTGCAAGATTGCACCAAGCACATCGTCACGCACAAAGCTCGACATCGCTTCTGCCCCGATATCATCTAACATTAAAACTTGTACGCGTTTAACCGCATCAATCTTTTCGCCAATCGAATTATCTTGAATCGAACTTTTAATTTCACGTAAAAATTCCGGGAAGTATACGAGCATCGAACTTATTTTCTTTCGAGCAAGCTCGTTCGCAATTGCTCCTAAAAGGTACGTTTTCCCTACACCAAATTTACCGTACAAATATAAACCTTGTGCTTTTTTTCCTGGTTCATATGTACTTAAAAATTCATTCGCTGCACCAATCGCATCGATACGTGCATTTAAATCAGAAGGGTCTAAGTTTTCCATAGTTGCCTGTAAAATATCCGTTGGCATATATACACTTTGAACGAGTTTTTCATATTTCTTTCTCTCGTCATATGCTACTTTTCTAACGCAGCGATCGTATTGAATATCAATCATTTTCCCTTGAATAACAAGCTTTGGCTCATACCCTTGCAGCATATTTTTACATGCACCCAAATCCGGACAATCTACGCAACCTACACTTTGTCCAATATATTCATATAACTTCACAAGACTGCGCTCAATCATAGAAGTCGTTACTTCACCTTTATGTTCGTCTATAAATTCTTTCACACGCGGATGCGCCATTACTTCTGCCTTTAATACTTCATATCTATTTTTAAAGTTTTCATTTTCCATTAATTTTGTAAATGAATTTTGAATATGCTCCATTTTCTCACCTCAAAGAGCGTTCATTCTCTTCTATTAATCACGCTTATATTTTTTTAACACTTCTTCTAATCGTTTTCGTTCATCTTCTAGCGTACTTGCATCTTTTTCTACACTTACATCTTTCTTCGCTGTTTCTTTCTCTTGTTCTTTCGGCTCTTCTTCCTTAAGCCAATCTGGGACCATTTCTTTTCGTACCGTTTTCTTCGCCGTACGGCCTTTTTTCTTCGTCTCAGCCCACTCTTGATATTGACGATTCTCTTCTTTCGCTAACGCCATCGCGTCCGCTACTGTGCCGACCTTTTTACGTGCCCAATGCCCAGCAATCTTCTCGACATACGTTTTCGCAAGTTTCATATCTGAGCGTAGCATAACGTAATAAATAAGTACATTCACAACTCCTGGTGTCAATTTTTGATTAATCATGACATCTTCAACGATTTGCAAGTCCGCTTTCGTTGCCTCTGCACCACCAGAAATCTCTTTCAATAGTTGTTTTGGCGAGATTTCCTCTAGCTGTTTTATTAGCATCTCCTCTTGTGATGAAGGCTCTTTCTCTTTCATCGTACGTGCAGCATGAGGCTGTACTCTTTCACTTAGTACCGGTAATGCTTGACCATTTTCAAATTGATACCAATCGCGCGCTCCTTTTCTAAGCCTTTCCATATCAATGGTTTGCATCTCTGTCACCGCACCAAGAACGATATTTTGCATCGATAACACATCTACACCATACACGTAAGCAAGTGTTATAACGCAGTCTCTTACTTGATCTGTAATCGCCTTTTTAGGAACAAGAGCGGACAATCCATCTACAAATAAAGAGAAATCAAAGAAATCATTCCAAACTTTCGGAGCGTCTCCCTTCTCGTTACTTGGCATAGTTGTCGTTTTTGGAATACGAAGGTCTTCTTGCGCATGCTCAAGCTGTCCTGGATTAAACGAACCAAACACATCATTGAAAGAGCGCGTAACATTTTCATAAGAAGCAAAATCAAATTCTTCTTCTAAGAAATATTGCTTTACTTGATTATATTTTGTCCGACTCAATCGATTGTATAAAAAGATACTTAAAACAATATCATCAAAAAATTGCTTCGGAGATAAAGGTGGTTGCAATTCATATATGAACATTCGAATATCTTTTTCTTTCTTAATATATACCTTCAAAAGCCCCATTGCCTCTAACTTTACTCGTTCCTCATATATTTCAGGAAGTTGCATTTGCATAGTCACCATAAGGGAATGATGTGTATTCTCTTTTCCAAATACACGATCTTGCTCTAGCTCCCCCCATAGTGTCATGTATAAGCTAAAAGCTCTACTACCTATTAACGGCTGATACAACATCGTTAATACTTTTCGGTCGTAATTATGCAGTAGCCCTTTCGCACTTACTTTATAACGATCAATCGGCAATAGCTCCATCCATGATTGTTTTTCCATTCTTGCTTTTCCTTTCTCTCATCCAATCTATCCTCTACTTCATTCGCTCTATCTTCATTATATAAATTCTTAGTGAAAAAGAGCTATTAGCTTACGCTTCTAGCTCTTTTATCCTATTACTTACGGTATGTAAAGAGAATAAAATACAACTTCTACTCTCTTTCTTTTTGCAGTATATCTTTTAATTCTTCAATAAATACATTTAAATCTTTAAATTGACGATATACAGAAGCAAAGCGTACGTAAGCAACATCATCAATATCGCGAAGTTCTTCCATAACAATTTCACCAATCATATCACTTTTCACTTCTGATATACCTAAATTACGCAGTTCACGTTCCACGCTTTGTGTTACTTCTTCTAATTGTCTTAAAGATACTGGTCTTTTTTCACACGCTTTAATTAAACCGCGTAAAATCTTTTCTTTATTAAACTCTTCTCTTGTGCCTTCTTTTTTAACAACGATAAGAGGTGACTCTTCTACCCTTTCAAAGGTCGTAAAGCGACTTAAACAACTTTCACACTCTCTTCTTCTTCGAATAGAGCGCCCCTCGTCTACCGGACGCGAATCTAACACTCTTGTACCATTATGAGAACAGGATGGACAACGCAATTCATTCACTCCTTTACACTATACTCTTTATTTTTCTCTACTCAATTCACCTAAAATATATATACAATATTATATAACTCATTCTAACTCTCTTACCACTTTAAGTTTCAGCGCATCACTTTATCATCTCATACTTAAAAATAAGATGGTATATAGGGCACTACCTCATTTGCAAGAGTCCAATTTATTCAACTAACAAGTACGTTATATTTTCCCTTTTTTATAAACTAAAAAAGAGGTGCATTATACACCTCTTTACATTTTAAATCAATTATGTTCTTTTTTAAAGAGCTTTTGTTTCTCTCTGCTTAATTTCGAAGCTACCAGTGCCTCGAGGAAGCTCGATGCTCTCACGCGTTTTCGCGTTTAAACCTTCTGCAATATATTCTGCAGCAACATTTGGATCAATACGATCCCCACAAGTATAAACATCAATACTTGCGTAACCGTGCTCCGGAAAGCTATGAATTGTTAAATGTGATTCTGAGATAATTACTACTCCACTTACACCTTGTGGTGCAAATTTATGGAAAGCAACCTCACGCACTTCAGCACCAGCTCTTAGTGCTGCATCCACAAATAATTGTTCAATATACGGCATGTCATTAAGCTTGTCGAAATCGCAATCCCAAAGTTCAGCGATCACGTGACGACCCATCGTATCCATAGTATCCATTCTACAGTTCCCCCTTGTAAATTTATTCTAACTGTTCGAATTGAAAACTAATTTGCAATTTGGCTTGCTCCACTACCACGGGGGAAAGTTAGTCCAGAGAGGTCCTAACCCTTTAAGTAGTGACTACGTACCTCAGCTCTTAAGTTTACGAGTGTTAGTATACTTTGTTTATTTTCATTTTGCAACAACAGTTTTTTCGATTTTCTGTCATATTTTCCTCTTTACTTTTCCCTAAAAAAAATAAACGATTCACAAATGCAGTAATCACAACGTTTCGTGGTATGTCCACTTTTTAAAATATACTTATATAATTTTTTTCCTTTTCAGAAAAAAATAAAAAAAGAGGGCAAATATTGCCTTGCCCTCTCCCTCATTCACTTAAATGTGTTGCACATTTTCTTGTTTCGCTAACTCTTCAACAACTAACGTTACAAGATCTACAACACGACGAGAGTAGCCCCACTCGTTATCATACCAAGCAAGTACTTTCACTTTACGATCACCCATTACCATTGTAGATAAACCATCAATAATAGCTGAGTGTGTATTTGTATTAAAGTCGATAGATACTAAAGGCTCTTCGCTGAATTCTACAATACCTTTTAACGCACCGTTTGCAACAGTTTTGAATGCATCGTTAATAGCTTCAACTGTTACATCACGTTTTACGTCTACTACTAAGTCAACAAGAGACACGTTTGGCGTTGGTACACGAAGTGCCATACCATGAAGTTTTCCGTTTAAATGCGGAAGAACTTTTGCTAGCGCTTTCGCAGCACCTGTCGTTGTCGGAATAATTGATTGTCCGCAAGCACGTGCTCTTCTTAAATCTTTATGTGGGTTATCAATATTTTTTTGGTCATTTGTATAAGCGTGAACTGTCGTCATTAAACCGTTTTCAATTCCGAACTGCTCATCTAACACCTTAACAACAGGCGCTAAACAGTTTGTTGTACAAGATGCATTTGAAATAACAGTATGTTTTGTAATATCTAATTGGTCTTCGTTCACACCAACTACAATTGTTACATCTTCATTTTTACCAGGCGCTGTTAAAATAACTTTTTTCGCTCCAGCTTCAACGTGAAGAATTGCTTTTTCTTTCGAATTAAATTTACCAGTTGCTTCAATTACAACTTCAACACCTAAATCTGTCCAAGGCAATTCCTTTGGATCGCGGTTGTTTAAAAGGCGAATCATTTTTCCATCAACTAATAAGTGATCTTCAAATGCTTCTACTGTTCCGTCAAACTTGCCATGAACTGTATCATATTTAATTAAGTGTGCTAACGTTTCAGATGGATAGCTTGCATTGATTGCTACAATTTCGAATGCGCTTTCTTTTATTGCTTGACGAAATACCATTCTCCCAATACGTCCAAATCCATTAATTGCCACACGAGTCATAATATGTTATCCCCCTTGAATGCGTTATACTATTTATCTCCAATCCCAATAATAGTATAACACAAAAAGGGGATATGTCACTAAGCATTTTCATTAATTTCACATTTTTTTAGTCAATAATGTTCCACTTCTTTAAAATTACCTGCAATTGTGTTTTCGTTCCCATAATTGTGCCATCATTATTTATCACTTCATCTGCATTTTTCACTTTTTCTGCTAACGGCATTTGAGATTGAATACGAGCTGTCGCTTCTTCTTCCGAAAAACCATTTCGTTTCATCAAACGTTCTAATTGCGTATCAGGCGTAACTGCTACAACTAAAATGCGGTCAACGAGACTTGTTAATTTGCTTTCAAATAAGAGAGGAATATCTAACACAATCGCTTGCATACCTTCTTTTATGTACATTCCCTTTTGTCTATTCATTTCCTCACGCACTGCAGGATGCACAATTTTATTTAACTGCAATCGTTTTTCTTCATTATAGAAAACGATGCTTCCCAATTTTGGACGATCCAGTTCCCCATCTTGTTGTAACACTTCCGCTCCAAACACTTCTACTATTTTGTTATATGCTGGTTTTCCTCGCTCTACAACTTCTCTTGCAATAATATCTGCATCAATAACTGGTATGCTCAGTTCACGAAACATTTCTGATACCGTACTTTTTCCGCTTGCAATGCCTCCCGTTAATCCAATTACTACTGTCATAATAATCCTCCTCATAATAAAAGGCGCGAAACTAATGTTCCACGCCCATACTTACATTTTCCAAATTCCAATAATGATGAGTAATACTCCAGGCAGGAATGTAAATTTTTGTAACCACTTCATATTTGATAAAACCGTTCCAAGTTTCATTCCAATAAATAAAAACAAAGAACTCATAACTGCAACTAATATCGCCATCATAGCGGGTGCATACCCCAATAAAGATGCACCAATTCCGGCACCAAATGAATCTATAGAAAGAGCTATACCAAGAAGTAATGCTTCTCCTGCAGAAATGGTGCCTGATTTATCAAAATCTGCAACAGTCGGTTTCCGTAAAATTTGAATCACTAGCCCTAGCGAGGCAATCTCTAATTTCCAGACCTTCTCCTCTTGCTTTGGTTCTTCTTTTTTCTCACTTCGAAAAAATTGATATAATACCCAAATCCCTATTCCAATAAGAACAAGCCCACCGATACGCGTTGCGATAACAGGTGAAAATACTTTCGCGATCATATGTCCAATTCCCATTGAAACAAGCATAACAGCCGCTGAACACATTCCGATAATTATAATTGATCTTAGTGGAATTCTTACGCTTCTTAAACCATATGTTAGCCCTACACTACAGCTATCTAAGCTTAATGTAAAAGCTAATAAAATAAGAGATAAATAAAGGTACATCGGTAAGCTCCTCCCTTATACATAGCTCTGCTGTATGTATATGACAAATGCCTATCCGATGTTATCTCTTTTCTATATTCTTGGCTGACAAATTGGGCAGTAATGCGTTCCTCTTCCGCCAACAACTGTTTTTTCTAATATCGTACCGCAAGTTACACACGGTTCTCCTTTTTTTCCGTATACATTTAGGAGTTCTTGGAACGAACCAATTTGCCCTTGTGAGTTGATATACGTCCGAATTGTACTTCCGCCACGTTTTACTGCTTCGCCTAGCGTTGTAACGGTAGCCTCATAAATCCGCTCAATTTCTTCTACTGTTAAAGACGAAGCTTCTCGTTCCGGATGAATTCGAGAACGGAATAAGACTTCATCAACATATATATTTCCAAGCCCTACTAAAAGACGCTGGTCCAATAGCACAACTTTTATTTTACGATTTGTCTTTTTCAATCTTTCTTGTAAATACTGCGGTGTCAATTCAGCATCAAACGGCTCCGGACCTAAGTCAGCAAGAGGCATTTGGTTCATCTCTTCACCTTTCTTAAAGAGATGCATCGTACCAAACTTTCTTACATCTTTATAATGTAATTCAGTTCCATCTGTAAATAAGAAACGGACGTGCGTATGTTTATCAATCGGCTCATCCTCTTGATGTAGTAAAAACTTACCTTCCATACGCAAATGTGAAACAATAACATAATTTGTTACATATAGAAGCAAAAACTTTCCTCTTCGCTTTATATTTTCAATCTTCTCGCCTTTTAGCATTTCTTTAAAGATTTCTGCATCATCTGGTCGTTTCACTATTTTTGGATAAGTAACAATGACATCTTCAATCGTTTTTCCTGTTACAAGATTTTCAAGTGTCCGTCTGACGTTTTCAACCTCTGGTAATTCAGGCATTTCATCACTTCCTTATTTTGCGTCGTACCAAGTTGGACCGTAAGAATAATCAACTTTCAGCGGAACTGCGAGTTCAATTGCATGCTCCATTACTTCAGGTACAAGCTTCTCTAATTTTTCAATTTCTTCTTTTGGTGCTTCAAATATTAATTCATCGTGTACTTGCAGAAGAAGACGCGCTTGTAATCCTTCTTCTTCTAAACGATCTGCCATAATAATCATCGCTTTTTTAATAATATCTGCTGCAGTACCTTGAATTGGTGTATTCATCGCTGTACGCTCAGCGAAGCTACGTAAATTGAAATTACGACTCGTAATTTCTGGAATATAACGACGACGATTTAATAATGTAGCCACATATCCTTTTTGTTTCGCATCTTTTACGATGTCCTCCATGTATTCTTGTACACCAGGGAAACTTTCTAAATACTTTTCAATAAATTCCGCTGCTGCTTTTCTTGTAATCCCTAAGTTTTGTGAAAGACCATAATCACTAATACCATACACAATTCCGAAGTTAACAGCTTTCGCTTGTCGCCTCATATTTGAAGTTACTTCATCTTTTTCAACTCCAAATACATCCATAGCTGTTTTCGTATGAATATCCATGTCATGCTGGAATGCTTCAACTAACCCTTTATCATTTGCAATATGAGCTAATACACGCAGTTCGATTTGTGAATAGTCAGCCGCATACATAATCCAACCTTCTTCTGATGGAACAAATGCCTGACGAATCTTTCTTCCTTCTTCTAATCGAATCGGGATATTTTGCAAGTTCGGATCCGTTGAACTTAATCGACCTGTTTGCGTTAATACTTGATTAAAGCGAGTATGAATTTTAGATGAATCTTCATGTACAACTTTCAGTAAACCTTCAATATAAGTTGAATTTAGTTTCCCTAATTGACGATAATGTAAAATGTTTGGAATAATCTCATGGCGATCCATAAGCTTTTCTAATACATCGGCTGACGTAGAATAACCTGTTTTCGTCTTTTTAATAACCGGTAAGTTTAAGTTCTCAAACAGAATTACACCAAGCTGCTTCGGTGAATTAATATTAAATTCTGTTCCCGCAAGCTTATAAATTTCCTGTTCCATTTCCTTTAATCTACCTGCAAGTTCTTCTCCCATATTACGAAGACGCTCCGTATCAACTTTTACACCTTTTACTTCCATATCAGCTAATACACGCGCAAGTGGCAATTCTAACTCTGTAAACAGTTCATATTGCTCATTCTTCTCTAACTCTTCAACGAATGTTTGCTTTACATCATATAATACATGCACTTTACGAGCTACATGCTCCGCTACTACATCTAACTCTGGAACAGCTCGTTTTGCACCTTTTCCGTAAACTTCTTCATCAGATTTCACAGCATGTGTTTCTTTCATTTTCGCTACAGTACGGAAATCTTTATCCGTATCGGCTGGATCAAGTAAATAAGCAGCGATTAATAAATCAAAATCAATCCCTTGAATATCTATCCCATTCCATTTAAGTGCAACGATCGCTCGCTTCGCATCAAATGTATGCTTTCTCATTTCTCCATTTGCAAGCCATGCTTTAAAAGCATCCGATGCAAGAGCAATATCCTTCTGAATAAAGTAGCAACCATTTTCATTTTGAATACCAAATCCTTGAATGTCCGCCTTATGATAATTATCTTCTTGCACTTCAACAATAAGTGCACTATCTTGCTGAAGCATTTCTTCTGTAACTTCTTCCACAATATCAAATGTAATATCATCTAATTCAGCTGGAGCTGTTTCTTCTGGCGTAACGCCTAATTTATTTAAAAGAGATGTAAATCCTAAACTCTCGAACATTGGAATCACATCACTTGCTTCATATCCTTTATACGCCATATCATCCACATGAACTGTAATCGGTGCATCTGTAATAATAGTCGCAAGATCTTTACTCATAAGAGCTTGTTCTTTATTTTCTTCCAGTTTTTCTTTTAATTTCTTCCCGCTTACTTGATCTAGATTTTCATACACTTCTTCAACCGTTCCAAACTGTGTTAACAATTTAATCGCCGTTTTTTCACCAACTCCTGGTACACCCGGAATATTATCTGATTGGTCTCCCATTAAACCTTTCATATCGATAATTTGCTTTGGTGATAAGCTATATTTTTCAAATAAAGCTTCTTTCGTATATTCATCTACTTCCGTAATCCCTTTTCGCGGAATACATACAAGCGTGTTATCAGAAACAAGTTGAAGTAAATCTTTATCTCCTGAAATAACTTTTACACTTGCTCCTTGTTCACTCGCTTCTTTTGCTAGCGTTCCCATAATATCATCCGCTTCATAATTTTCTAATTCATAACGCGGTACGTTGAATGCATCCAGCATCTCACGAATAAACGGGAACTGCTCTGATAATTCAGGTGGAGTCTTTTGACGTCCTCCTTTATACTCACTATACGTTTTATGACGGAATGTCGTTTTACCCGCATCAAATGCTACTAACATATGCGTCGGTTTTTCTTCCTCTAATATTCTCATTAACATCATTGTAAAACCGTAAATTGCGTTCGTATGTATACCTTTGTCGTTATTTAAAAGCGGTAGTGCAAAGAAAGCACGATACGCGATATTATTACCATCTACTAATACGACCTTTTTTTCCAAATCAGAAACCTCCCCATACAAATTTGAAATGATTTTTCTCATAGAAAAAAACCGTTCCTTTCCTCTCTCTATATTAACATGACTAATAGAGAGAAGAAAAATAACGGTTATTTTCTTTCATATATAAAACAGACTTATATTGGCATAAAGGGAAGTGACGAGAACAGCTTAACTATTCTCGTCCAAAATTACTCCTTGGATGAAGGGGTTTTCATGTATTATATTAACAGAGCTTTATTAATATTTAATTAAGCCATTGTTAATATATTGTAAACATCCTTCATCCTATTTTTCAGTAGCTGATTTTGGTAAAACAACTGTAAATGTTGTCCCTTCCCCAACTTCACTATCCACTGTAATTGTACCGTGATGCGCCTCTACTAAATGCTTTACAATTGATAATCCAAGGCCTGTACCACCAGTATTTCTACTTCTCGCTTTATCCACTCGGTAAAAGCGTTCAAAAATACGCGGAATTTCCTCTTTACTAATACCAATTCCAGTATCCGATACTTTTATATAAGCATTATATTTATCTTCCGCTAACTCTACTGAAACAACGCCTCCAGCCGGTGTATATACAATCGCATTATTAATTAAATTAATAAAGATTTGTTTCAAACGACTTGGATCTCCAATAACAGAGGCACGTTTTAATACATTCACTTGTAAAGAGATTTCTTTTTCTCCTGCCTTATTATCAAGCACCATATGAATATCTTCAAGTAGCCCCTTCATGTCAACGGTTCCCATATTTAATTTAAATCCTTGTTGTTCGATCTTCGACAAATCTAATAAATCTTCAATTAACCCTTGCATACGCTCACTTTCTTTTAAAATAATGTGCAAGAAATGTTCGCAGAATTTTTTATTATCCATCGCTCCGTCTAAGAGTGTTTCTGAAAAACCTTTAATAGAAGTAATCGGTGTCTTTAATTCATGAGAAACATTCGCTAAAAAGTCTTTTCTCATTTGTTCTAATTTCTTTAACTCTGTTATGTCATGGAATACGAGAACAATCCCTTTCCATTCATGGTTTGTCCCTATAATCGGCGCTCCATATACTTCGAAATGCTTCCGCTCAATTCCAAGTGGCAATAACATTTGTTTACGCACTTTCACTTCTGTCATAAAGATTTCTTCTACAAGCTCAATAATTTCTGTATGATGAAACGATTCATAATATAAGCGATCTAAATATTCTTCATCTGTTACGTGGAAAGTTTCCTTATAAGAGCGGTTTACAAGGTTTATATATCCGCGGCTATCAATTAAAATCATTCCGCTTCCCATATTTTCAATTAACGTATGCAGACGATCTTGCTGCATTTCTTGTTCAAGTGTCATCTCTTGTAAGTTACGAGCTAAAATATTAATCGCTTTACTCAGCATTCCTGTTTCATCCGAATGACTTTCGTATGCACGTGCTTTATAATTCCCCTTTGCCAATTCAATTGCAACTTTCGTAACCGATTCAATTGGCCTAATATATTGCCCTGTAATTTTCATACCTAAAAATACAACTACAAGACAAGCAATGACAAATCCGATAATTAATAATCCCCACGTTTTTTGATGTACGTCTTTTAAAGGATCGATTGTACTTTTCACCAAAACGTATCCTTGTTTTCCTTCTACATCTTGAACGAACACCGCATGATAAAATTCATTCTTTCGATCTGTCTCTTTCGTAATCACTTTACTTCGTTGTTTTGCCAATTCCGAAGTAAGTTCTTTAATCGTCTCTGGACTAAATGCCAATTCTTGTCCTTTTCTATATTGAACTTTCTTTTTTTCATCCACAAATACGATAGAAGCTGGTATTTTTTCTTCTAACTTTTCAAATACGTATGGATTTTTTAAGACATTATCAAAACCTTGCTCTTCTGCTAACGCCGCAACATACTCCGTCTCTTTTACCATTCTCTCTTTAGCATGATCTATATAGTAGTTTTCAAACACAGTTTCTAGCAATAAACCTAGTCCAACTAAAATAAATACAATAAGAGAAACAAATGTAAAAAGAAGCCTGGAACGAAATTTATTCATTCCCTTTTGGCTCCTCTAATTTATATCCTAAACCACGTATCGTTTTAATGTACGTCGGTTTTTTCGTATTTTGTTCAATTTTATCGCGCAAATGGCTAATATGAACATCAACAATTCGCGTATCACCAGCAAAATCATAATTCCATACAGCACTTAATAATTGATCACGCGTCAACACGCGACTTTTATTTTTCGCAAGATACACAAGTAGTTCAAATTCTTTTGGTGTTAATTCAAGCTTTCTTCCTTGGAAATAAGCCTCATAAAACTCCGGTAAAATTTTAAGTTCTGCAATTGTGATGCTATCTTCATCTGGCGCTTCTGCAACTTGTTCTTCTTGTTGTAATTTCGTGCGGCGCAAAATCGCCTTCACACGAGCAACAACTTCCCTTGGACTAAATGGCTTCGTCATATAATCATCTGCCCCAAGTTCAAGGCCTAGCACCTTATCAAACTCATCATCTTTTGCCGTTAACATTAAAATCGGCGTCATAACGCGCTGCAATCGTAATTCTTTACACACTTCCATACCATCCATTTTCGGAAGCATTAAATCTAATATAATTAAATCTGGGCGTTCTGTTGTCGCTTTTTGAAGCGCCATTTCTCCATCCATCGCTGTTATAACTTCAAACCCAGCTTGTTGTAAATTAAATTCGATTAAAGTTAAGATAAATTCCTCATCATCAACTACTAAAATACGATTGTTCATTCTTTTCCTCCAAGTTATAGACTTGAAACCTTCTTCATCCTAGTATTTTCCCCGTTATTCTCATCATACTAGAAAACAGGGTCCCTCTCAATATAATTGTCTATTCATGGAGATCGTTTGTTTAGAATTGAGAAAATAGACGTAATTACACTTTACCTGCAACTACACAGGATTTTGCCAAACTTTATAGATTACTCTCTCTTCTTTAAAGCTCACTTCCGTATGAACTATAAAATCTTGATTTTGCGCTAGGAAAAACGAAAGCGCATACGCTATTTTATAATCTGGTGTTTCATATCCATCAAATACTCTTCCATACATTTCATTTGCAACGCCGTCTGCTCACACTTCAGCTTCTCGTATCGTTTCAAAGATAACTTCTTCTTTTTTCCACCTCATCTTAAAGAATCATTCCTTCCATTGACTTAAATTATTAAATTATAATATAGTAAATATTGTTAATTTGATAATCCGAATATAAAAAAAGGAGGTTCTATTATGCGACTATTACTACCTATTTTAACTTTAGTAGTAACATGTTTCCTTACTTTTAACGTACCGAGCTGGGATACGATTAAAACGGGGTGCTCAGAATTTGCTGAAGGGTTCAAAGAAGGATTCTTCAACTAAAAATAGCGCTAGCATCCTTATTCACGGTATGCTAGCGCTATTCATATTTTCATCTTTTAAAAATTATCTAATGCTTTTTCCATAATGGAAACAGATTTATAAGGTGGCGTTACTGTTAATGAACCCTTTACAACAGTTTCTCCTTTTTCATCATGAGCAGATACAAGCATATCAATTGTATGTTCCTCCTCAGAAACAGCCACAACTTCAAAGTGGATTTGTAACGTTTCATAATGGTGAACATGCTTCACGAACGTAAGGTCCTTCCTAGTAATATGACTTCCTGGACCCGGTAAATATTTCGTAACTGCCGTTGTAATCATTCCCGTTAGCATAATGCTTGGTACAATCGGCTTTTCATACGGAGTTTGGGATGCGTAATCATGCTGAATATATAATGGATTGGCATCATTCGTTAACCCTAAGTACAATAACAAATCTTTATCCTCAATTTTTTCAGTGATAGATAATTTCTCTCCTACTGTAATCTCATCCATTTTACGACCAATTTGAACTTTTTTCTTTAACATGTTACAACCCCCTCCGATTTTTTCACCTTATTATCCTACTAAAAGCGATACCTTATCCGAAATTTACTATGATGAGGGCAATGTATAGTATAAATCTATAGTTTCATTATAGGATACTACAAATGATAGCGTTTTCATATTATTTCAAAAAAACAATTCGGTAAATAGTAGAAAAAGATTCGGAATCCCGAATCTTTTTCACTACTATTCAATTATTAAACAAGAACTTTCATTACGTTACGTACAGATTCTACAGAGCGATCTAACGCTTCTTTTTCATCTGCAAGAAGTTCTAATTCAATAATTTTTTCAATTCCGTTACCACCTAGAATTACCGGTACCCCTAAGTAAAGGTCACTATAACCATACTCACCTTCAAGGTACGCAATAGCTGGTAATACACGGCGTTGATCTTTTAAGATTGCTTCTGTCATTTCAACTAAAGAAGCTGCTGGTGCGTAATATGCACTACCGTTTCCTAATAAGCCTACAATCTCACCGCCACCTTTACGTGTACGTTCTACGATTGCTTCTAAACGCTCTTTCGGAATTAACGTTTCTAACGGAATACCGCCTGCATAAGAATAACGCACAAGAGGTACCATGTCGTCACCGTGTCCACCAAGAACAAATCCTGTAATGTCTTTCACAGAAAGATTTAATTCTTGTGCGATGAATGTACGGAAACGAGCTGTATCTAATACGCCCGATTGGCCGATAACACGCTCTTTCGGGAATCCTGCTTCTTTAAATACAGAATATGTCATTGCATCAACTGGATTTGTTAATACAACAATAATCGCATTTGGTGAATGTTTTGCAATGTCGCGCGTAATACTTTTCATAATTTTAGAGTTCGTTGCTACTAAGTCATCACGGCTCATACCAGGCTTACGTGCAATACCTGCTGTAATAACGACAACGTCAGAATCAGCAGTATCTGCGTAATCAGATGTTCCAATAATGTTAGCATCAAAACCTTGTACTGGGCTCGCTTCTAACATATCTAACGCTTTCCCTTTTGTTGGATTTTCCAGTTGTGGAATGTCCACTAATACAACATCTGCAAGTTCTTTTTGTGCTAATAAGAATGCCGTTGTTGCTCCTGTAAATCCTGCACCGATGACTGAAACCTTCTTGCGTTTGATTGTCATAATTTACCCCCCGCTTTAATTATGCGTTTTTGATTATCGCTACATCCATGTTTTTAATAAGCTCATTAGCAAACTCAGAACATTTCACTTCTGTTGCGCCTTCCATTAGGCGAGCAAAGTCATATGTTACTACTTTTGATGCAATTGTTTTCTCAACTGAATCTGTTACTAATTTCGCCGCTTCATTCCATCCTAAATGTTCTAGTAATAATACACCTGAAAGAAGAACAGAAGATGGGTTTACTTTATCTAAACCTGCATATTTTGGAGCTGTACCATGTGTAGCTTCAAAGATAGCATGTCCAGTCACATAGTTAATGTTTGCACCAGGTGCAATACCAATTCCACCTACTTGTGCAGCAAGTGCATCAGAGATATAGTCACCATTTAAGTTCATTGTTGCAACAACATCGAACTCACGTGGACGAGTTAAAATTTGCTGTAAGAAGATGTCTGCAATAGAATCTTTTACGATGATTTTTCCAGCCACTTCAGCGTCTGCCATCGCTTTATTTGCTGCATCTTTACCATCTTTTTCAACGATGCGATCATATTCAGCCCAAGTAAATACTTTGTCGCCGAATTCTTGTTCCGCTACTTCGTAACCCCAGTTTTTGAAAGCACCTTCTGTAAATTTCATAATGTTTCCTTTATGAACTAATGTAACAGAAGAGCGTTTTTCGTTAATTGCATATTGAATTGCAGCACGAACAAGACGCTTTGTCCCTTCTTCTGAGATTGGTTTAATACCAATACCAGATGTTTCTGGGAAGCGGATTTTATTAACACCCATTGCTTCTTTTAAGAAAGCAAGAACTTTTTCTGCTTCTGGAGATCCTTGTGCATATTCAATTCCAGCATAAATGTCTTCTGTATTTTCACGGAAAATAACCATATCAGTATCTTCCGGACGTTTTACAGGTGAAGGAACACCTTCAAAATAACGAACTGGACGTAGACATACATATAGATCTAATTCTTGACGAAGTGCTACGTTTAGAGAACGAATACCACCGCCAACTGGAGTTGTAAGTGGACCTTTAATTGCGATTAAATATTCGCGAATTAAATTTAAAGTTTCTTCTGGTAACCACTCGCCTGTTTGGTTGAATGCTTTTTCCCCTGCAAGCACTTCTTTCCAAACGATTTTCTTCTCACCATCATAAGCTTTTTCAACTGCTGCTTCTATTACGCGAGATGCAGCTGCCCAAATATCAGGACCAATTCCATCTCCTTCAATAAATGGAATAATCGGATTGTTTGGTACATTCATAACACCATTAGTTACAGTAATTTTTTCACCTGTCGTCAATGTGATAACCCCCATGTTTGAAATTTCATATGTATGAAACTGAGGGAATAACCCCTCAGTTCAAACCGTTAGTCAAATTAAAATATTCTAATCATTACATCTTTCCGAAAAAATCAGACTTTTGAAAGCGTATTTTCACTATCGAAATAGTGTTTTTTGCTTATCTTTGTGCGATTGGAACATACACTTGATGCGTTGGTCCATTATAATCAGCACGCGGACGGATTAAACGGTTATTTTCATATTGTTCTAGAATATGAGCTAACCAGCCTGACATACGGCTAATTGCAAAAATAGGTGTAAATAAGTCATGGTCAATTCCTAAACAATGGTATACAGAAGCTGAATAGAAATCAACATTTGGTGGAAGACCTTTTTCTTTTGTTACAATGTCTTCAATTTTGATAGACATATTATACCATTTGTCTTCTCCTAAAAGCACGCATAATCTCTTAGACATTTCACGTAAGTGTTTTGCACGCGGATCACCTTGCTCATACACACGGTGACCAAAGCCCATGATTTTCACTTTATTTTGAAGAGCATTATGAATATATGATTCTACATTTTCTTCTTCGCCAATTTCAGTTAACATCTTCATTACATTTTCATTCGCCCCACCGTGAAGAGGACCTTTCAATGCACCGATTGCTGCTGTAATACCAGAATATACATCTGAAAGTGTAGCTACGCAAACACGTGCAGTAAATGTAGAAGCGTTTAACTCATGATCCGCATGAAGTACAAGCGCCTTATCAAAAGCTTCAATTTCAACTTCATTTGGCTCGCGATCATTTAACATGTACAAGAAGTTTGCAGCTAATGATAAATCTTTTCTTGGCTCAACAATATCTAAACCTTTACGGATTCTCGCGTAAGCAGCAACTAAAGTTCCCACTTGAGCCTGTAATTTAACCGCTTTCAAATAATTAGACTTTTCATCCATAATTTCAGCGCTCTCATCGTATAATGATAGCATGGAAATTGCAGTTCGTAAAACAGACATCGGATGTGCAATTTTTAAATCTACTTGTTTCAAATATGTTAAAATCTCACCTGGAACTTTATAGTATTCAGATACAATTTCATTAAATTCCGCTAGTTCTTTTTCATTAGGAAGCTTGCGGTGCCATAATAAGTACACTACTTCTTCAAACGTAGCATTCTCAGCTAAATCATCAATATTATACCCAACATAAGTTAATGTATCATCAATAATAGAGCTCACAGATGATGTTGTTGCTACTACCCCTTCTAAACCTCGAATAACAGTCATGACATTCTCTCCTTTTCCTGAAAATTCTCCCAACCTTGCTCCTTATATCTATTTGCTCCCCTTATGAATTATGAACGCCCGTTCACTCTTTAGGCAAGCAAAATGCACGATCATGCAAATTTGTTGCGATGTTCCCCTCTTATTGTCCATTGTTTACATGGAAAGCATGAGCGTGAATGTCTCCCCGAATCCTCACGCTCAAAACAACAAGTTAGTGAGGAAAATAAATTCCGAAGAGTTTTATGATAAAAACAACATAAAACAATATCATTATAAAATTGTTTTATGTTGTTTTTATTTTATCTGGTGTAAAGTCTCTGCTGTTATGTAACTTTTCAAAGTTTCTAATCCTATTATAAACAATTATCTGACTTTTGTGAACAGAAAGAATTCAAAAATTTTATATTACTATAAAATTTCTCATTTAAACATCTGTATAATACTCATAACCGCATAGGCAATTCCAGCCCCAATTAAAGGCCCTACAGCAACCCCATTAAATAACGCGACCGCTATAATTGTCCCAAAAACAAGCGCAGTTGTAATATGAGGATCCGTCGTCAATAATTGTACGCCGCCTTTTGCTAACAAAGCGACTGCTACACCTGAAGCTAAAGCAATCCACGCATAATACGATTTCGCTGCTTCTCCAAGTTGTTTAAAACCTATTTCCCCCGTCGCAATCGGTACTAGCACCGCTATTGTAATGACCGTTACACCTAGGTTAATTCCTTTCGTTTGTAAATAAGGAAAGACCTTATCTCCTAAAAACGTAAACTTCAATAAAAATAACACACCAATAGCTACAGTAAGCGATTGGTTTTTAGCAATAAGTCCTATAATAAGTAGTATGAATAAAAATAAAGTTGACTGACTAATCATGTTTGCACTTCCTTTCTGAAAATAATGAACTCATTTCCAAACAAAAATACCTTTAAACCTATCGTTATACATGCTATACAGATGCCTATTTATCGATAACACCTTCAATTTTTTATGCATTTTACAATTAAAAAAAGAGACTTTCTCCAAAAAAATTTAAGCATGTATACATTTTTGAAAACAGTCGTCTCTTCTTTCTTTTCTAATAAGAAACAGGTAAAATAAAAAGAAGAGAAAATGAAGTTTTTACCATATAGTAGTAGCATCACCAACAGGCTTTCACAGCCATTCATATACCGAAAAAAGCAGGCTAAATCCATCATTCCACTATAACATAAAGTAAAACTTTAATCAGTTGGGCATCTTCCGCTGATTATTGACCTTCACCAATTGGGCTTTGGCGGGAGATTTACTGCCGATAAAGTGAGACTTTAATCAGCAGAGCACGCTAGTTATAAGTTGAACGAATTAGGATAATCCAAATCGGAATGGGAGGTATACATCTTTGAACCGAAACTTACTATATATGATATTGCGACTCATATTTGTCATTGTAGCAACGGTAGCTGGGTTTTATGTCTTACTATACATGTCAGGGCTTATCTATCCTTTTATTATCGCTTTTGCATTTGCTTATTTGATTAATCCTGTCGTCAATTTCCTTAATCAAAAACTACAATTTCCTCGTGCACTAGCAGTACTCGTTAGCTTAATTCTCGTATTTGGAGCTATCGTTGGACTTGTTACATATCTTGTAACTGAAGCAATATCTGCCACAACATACTTACTACAACTTGTTACAGTAAAGTTTCCAGATATCGTTACATTCGCTCAGCAATTTGCACTTAATCATATTATGCCTCTCTACGATGATTTAATCTCTAAATTTAATCATCTTGGAGAACCCCAGCGCTATACAATTACACAAAACATTCAAAACTTAGGAACAGAAGCAACGACACAAATGAAAGAACTTTTAACCGCCATTATAAGCGGGTTAACGAATTTCATTAGTGCACTGCCGACAACTTTAACTGTCCTTGTATTCATTTTATTAGCCACTTTCTTCATTAGTTACGATTGGCACCGTCTTGCTCAGAAAGCAAGAAAGTTACTACCAAATCGTGTACATGGATACGGAAAAACTATTTTTGTCGACTTAAAAAAAGCTTTGTTTGGTTTTGTGAAAGCACAACTTACACTCGTATCTATGACAACCGTCATTGTACTGATCGGACTTTTAATATTACGCGTACCATACGCCATTACTATTGCGATTATTACAGGAGTTGTAGATTTACTACCCTATTTAGGCACAGGCGCAGTCTTCGTTCCATGGGTTATATACGTATTTTTCACTGGCGATACCGCATTCGCCATTGGTCTTCTCATTTTATACATCGTCGTGATTGTCCAAAGACAAATTATGGAGCCGAAAGTACTTTCATCTAACATCGGTCTCGATCCATTAGCAACACTCGTCGCTCTATTTGTCGGCTTTAAGCTTTTTGGCTTTTTAGGATTAATCATCGGTCCAGTCACCTTAGTACTACTTAATACATTACACAAAGCTAATGTCTTCCATGACTTGTGGAAATATATTAAAGGTTCACCTTCAAAATAACAGTTTCTAATCCATACAAAAAACCAAGCTATAATCAGTGGGAATTTCCCACTGATTATTCCTTTCACTTATTTTTCACACTACTCACACGCAACAAGAGCATTACCCAGAAAAAGGATAATTCTCTTGTTTTTTTGCATAAAAAAACACATTCCCTAACTGAAAATACATTTTTATTCTATTTCATCTATAATTATTACTTACATTTATTGCTTTTTATGTAAATGAATAAATATACAAAACTGCATAAAATAAGACTCCAACTAACAATTCCCACCTTTTATATGAATTCTTTACACCAATCGCTCCTTTATATACGAAAGCAAAACTTTAATTTAGCTGCATTTCGCACCATCTTATTCATCCAAATTAACGGCATTAAAAAATCACATGTTTAATCGAAGCACAACAAGAGTTCAAACGAAAATTATATAGCAAATATAATAAGCGGACGTTTTGTTCACCCCCCACATCAAACACTTACGAGCATCCCAGCTTTGAGATAGAAATCCCCCCCACAAATAACGCGGTAAAGCAAAGCGTTCCTCTCCTCTTACAAGACAAAAAAATAGCACTTAGATTATTATAATCTAAGCGCTACTTCTGAATGATAATAGTAGAGTTCTTTCTAAACTTCCATTCCATCCACTTCATAACAAGCGGCTTCAATAAAGCTCTCGTAAAAGGGATCACGCAGATAAACCCTAGCACATCCGTCACATAACCAGGAAGCACTAAGAGAATACCTCCTACAAATACAAAAATGCCATCTAGTACTGCCTCACCTGGCATTTCCCCTCTATTCAACTTAGATTGAATCTCTCCAAGCACTTTAAATCCCTGTCTTTTCGCCAAATACACACCTACAACACCTGTAAATATAATCATAGCGAACGTAGACCATAAACCTATTACATGACTTGATCCGATTAAGACCGTAATCTCAATCGCCGGTATTAAAATAAACAAGAATAGTAACCACTTCATAGTTCTACACCTCTCTCACAACTCACTTTTAACGCCCTCACAACGCCTATATACATCATATGAAATATAATACCCTTTCATATTAAAACCCATAACAAACAGCTTTTAAAAGCAATTCTAGGCGTTTTAAGCTAATTCTATCTCGTTTTTGTGTAAAAAAAAGAGAAGGACTCCGATCCTTCTCTCCGTATTACTTATAGCACTTCCGCATGTCCATTATAAACAATTCCGCGTGCTGCATCAACTGTTACTTCTTGGCCATTTTTTAAAGTTGCTGTTACGCCGTTTACACCAACGATAACAGGAATACCGATTGATACGCCTACAACAGCAGCATGGCTTGTTAAGCCACCTTCTTCTACAACTAAAGCAGCAGCTTTTTCGATTGCAGGAATCATATCTTTATCAGTGCTTGTTGTAACAAGGATATCACCTTCGTTTACGTTCGCTACAGCTTCAGCAGCTGTTTTTGCTACAACTACTTTACCTTTTGCAGCTTTACGACCGATTCCTTGTCCTTTAGCAACTTCTTCACCAACAACGTGGATTTTCATTAAGTTTGTTGTACCAGTTTCAGCAACTGGAACACCAGCAGTAATTACTACAGTATCTCCAAGGCCGATTAGACCTGCATCCATACCTGTTTGAATTGCTGTATCTAACATTTCGTCAGTTGAAGCTGCGCGCTTCTCAGCCATAAATGCTTGTACACCCCAAACAAGTGCAAGACGACGCCCTACTTGCTCGTCAGATGTTACAGCTACGATTGGAGATTTTGGACGGTATTTAGAGATCATTTTCGCAGTATGTCCACTTTCTGTTGGAGCTACGATTGCAGCTACATCAAGAGCAAGTGCTGTATGCGCAACAGATTGGCTAATTGCATCTGTAATTGTTGGAGTGAACTCTTTAATACGTTTTTTGAACATATCTTCGTATTGTAATGATTTTTCAACACGTACTGCAATGTTAGCCATCATTGTTACTGCTTCTACTGGGTATTGACCAGCAGCTGTTTCACCTGAAAGCATGATTGCATCTGTACCATCGAAGATTGCGTTAGCTACGTCACTTGCTTCCGCACGAGTTGGACGTGGGTTACGTTGCATAGAATCTAACATTTGTGTCGCAGTAATAACTGGTTTACCTAACACGTTACATTTTTTGATTAGACGTTTTTGTACTAATGGTACTTCTTCTGGTGGAATTTCTACACCCATATCACCACGAGCTACCATTAAACCGTCAGAAACTTCTAAGATTGAATCGATATTGTCGATACCTTCTTGGTTTTCGATTTTCGGTACGATTTGGATGTATTGAGCGCCATGCTCTTCTAATAATTCACGGATTTCTAATACGTCAGACGCTTTACGTACGAATGAAGCTGCGATGAAATCAACTTTTTGCTCGATACCGAAGATGATATCTTTTACGTCTTTTTCAGTGATACCAGGAAGCTTAATGCTTACGTTTGGTACGTTAACACCTTTTTTATTTTTTACAGTTCCACTGTTAAGAACTTTTGTACGGATATTTCCGTCAGCTTTTTCGATTACTTCTAGTTCGATAAGACCGTCATCGATTAGAATGCGAGAACCTGGGTCTACATCATCATAAAGACCAGCATAAGATACAGAGAACTTCTCTGCAGTACCTAATACTTGCTCAGTAGAAAGAACTACTTCTGCACCTGTTACAAGCTCAGCTTGTCCGTCTACGAAGTCGTGAGTACGGATTTCTGGACCTTTTGTATCAAGTAAGATACCAACTGTTTTACCAGTTTTCTTTGAAGCTTCACGAATGTTTTTAATACGAGCGCCGTGCTCTTCATGGCTACCATGAGAGAAGTTTAAACGAGCAACGTTCATACCCGCTTCCATTAATTGTTCTAATTTCTCAATACTTTCACTAGCAGGACCTATAGTACATACAATTTTAGTTTTACGCATATTGCACCTCCGAAAATTATGAAACCGTTCCCAAATATCCGACATTACGCCGATTAGATGGATAATTCTTTAGATAATTGATACATATCTTTATCGATTGTATGCTTTTGAGCTAACGCCTCGATAATGTCATGATCAACAAGTTTATTATCTTGAATACCTACACAACGTCCACCTTTACCAGCAATTAACAACTCAACTGCTCTTGCACCCAGACGACTTGCTAATACACGGTCTTGTGCACTTGGTGATCCACCACGTTGTACGTGACCTAATACAGTTACACGAGTATCAAAGTTTGTTGCTTCTTCAATGTGCTTACCGATGTCAATTGCACTTCCAACACCTTCAGCTACAATGATAATACTGTGTTTTTTACCACGTTCGCTACCACGTTTTAGACGAGCGATTACATCATCCATATCATACTCTTCTTCTGGAATTAAAATCGTTTCTGCACCATCAGCTAAACCAGCCCATAATGCGATATCTCCAGCATGACGTCCCATTACTTCAATAACATATGTACGTTCATGAGATGTAGCTGTGTCACGGATTTTATCAATTGCATCAATAACAGTATTTAGAGCTGTATCGAAACCAATTGTGAAGTCTGTTCCAGGAATATCATTGTCGATTGTACCTGGTACACCAACACATGGGAATCCTTGTTCAGTTAATTTTTTAGCACCTTGGTAAGAGCCATCTCCACCAATAACAACAAGTCCTTCGATACCATGTTTCTTTAATTGCTCGATACCTTTTAGTCGTACTTCTGGGTCTTTAAACTCAGGACATCTTGCTGTATATAATTTCGTACCACCGCGGTGGATAATATCGCCAACAGAACCAAGTTCTAATTTTTCAATGTGACCAGAAATTAATCCAGCGTATCCATGGTAAATACCATATACTTCAATATCATGGAAAATCGCTTTACGAACAACTGCACGAATGGCAGCATTCATACCAGGTGAATCTCCACCACTTGTTAATACACCAATACGTTTCATTTGTACTCACCTCATAAAGATTATTTGCCTTATAATAAAATAACACGAAAAAATATAAAAACACAATGGAGAAGATGTGTCTTTTCATAATAAAAACGTGCATTCGCGAAGAGGAACGCACGCTTTTCTTATTTTATCCCAATGGAAGCGTTTGAAAACGAAACTTGCCCAATTTTCATATATTTTTCATAACGTTTTTCGATTAATTCATCTTTCGAAATTCCGTTTAATTGTTCAAAAGTTTTTCTAATCATTAAGTCTATATTTTCTGACTGTTTCAAAAGATTACGGTGAGCTCCACCTTTTGCCTCTGGAATAATTTCATCAATTACACCTAATTCTTTCAAATCTGCTGCTGTAATTTTCATTGCTTCTGCAGCTTCCTTCGCTTTTCCTGCATCTTTCCAAAGAATTGCCGCTGCACCCTCTGGTGTAATAACAGAATAAGTGGAATTTTCTAGCATATGAATGTAATCTCCTACTCCAAGACCTAGCGCACCACCACTACCGCCTTCACCGATAACGATACAAATAACTGGTACCGTTAAACCTGCCATCTCAAATAGGTTGCGGGCAATAGCTTCACTTTGTCCACGTTCTTCAGCTGCTTTACCAGGATAAGCTCCCTTCGTATCGATGAAACAAATAATAGGACGATTAAACTTTTCCGCTTGTTTCATGAGACGCAGTGCTTTTCGATATCCTTCTGGATGAGGCATTCCAAAGTTACGGCGAATATTTTCTTTCGTATCTTTTCCGCGCTGATGCCCGATTACAGTTACAGGCATCCCTTTATATTTCGCAATGCCGCCGACAATCGCTGCATCATCGCCAAATAGACGATCTCCATGACATTCGAAAAAATCAGTAAATAAGTGCTCAATATAATCGAGCGTTGTCGGTCGTTCTGCATGACGAGCAATTTGAACACGGTCCCATACTTTTAGATTGCCGTATATATCTTCCTCTAAATTTTCTAGCTTTTCTTCCAAAATACGAATCTCCTCACTGAAGTCCATCTGGCTGTTTTTCGTATAGTCTTTCAGTTCACGAATCTTATTTCTTAGCTCAACAACTGGTTTTTCAAATTCTAGCTCTGCCATACAGCCATTTCCCCTCCTTGATGAACTTCTAAAATCTTGCGAAGCGATTCTCTCATATCATCACGATGCACCACCGCATCTAATTGACCATGATCTAGTAAGAATTCTGCCGTTTGGAAATCTTCTGGTAGTTTCTCACGCACCGTTTGTTCAATTACACGTCTACCAGCAAATCCGATAAGTGCACCTGGTTCTGCAAGATTATAATCACCAAGTGAAGCGAAACTCGCTGAAACCCCGCCCGTCGTTGGGTGAGTCATAACAGAAATAAATAATCCTCCTGCATTACTATGCTTTTTCAAAGCTACGCTTGTTTTTGCCATTTGCATTAAACTTAATATACCTTCTTGCATACGGGCACCACCCGAAGCAGTAAAGATAATAAATGGAACTTGTAAGTCGTACGCCTTTTCAACCGCACGGGCGATTTTTTCTCCTACTACAGAGCCCATGCTCCCCATTCGAAAACGAGAATCCATTACTGCAACAACAACAAGCATGTCATCAATTGTTCCTTCACCAGTTACAACCGCTTCGTTCAATTCAGTCTTCTTACGATCGCTCTCTAGTTTCTCTTCATAACCTGGAAACTCGAGTGGATTTAATGAAACCATTTCTTTGTCATACTCACGGAATGACCCTTCGTCCAATATACTATCAAGACGTTCCCATGCATTCATAGGATGATGATATCCACAATTCACACATACTTTTAAATTTTTTAGAAGTTCTTTCGTATACATGATTTTTTTACATTCCGGACATTTTGTCATAACGCCATCTGGCACATCTTTTCGTACTTGTTCTGAAGGTATTGCAGCGTACTTTTTCTTTTTCACGAATAAATCTCTTAGCACAATTTGACCCCCTTCGTTGAGAGCTAAGGTTAGCGTAAGAAGAAAATGGGGCTAACACCAAAGTTTGATGTTAGCCTTATCTTCTCAATCTGTCTAATAACCTCACTCTTTACGTTTAACTTTAACCGCTACGCGGTAGAATGTTTGTCATAACGTGTCATGGTCATTTCGACAAATTTTATACATTACGAGTGAAACTGTATATTCTCTACTAATTCATCGTAAATTTTTAGTGCATCATTTTCTTGTTTTTCTTCCAAAGTAGCATAAAGCTTTCTATACATATCGATAGAATCTCTTGAAACTTTACAAGAAAGAGTTGCTACGTAATCATTTACGATCATCCAAATGCGATATAGTAAATAATTATCGACTTGTTCAATAAGTGTTTTAAAGAACGTTTGATGAAGCGTTGGGATTGAGCTTTCATTTTCTTCAAGTACTTGGTGTAATCTACTTAGTACTTTAGAAAACGTTTCTTTCGGTAAATTACATACAATTCGAATCATATCTTTCTCAAGTAATCGTTTTGTTTGTAATAAATCACGAATTGTTTTCTCATCTTGCAGTAAGAACGGAGCAATTAATTGTACAAGACCGTTATCATAAAAGTTTCGAATAAACGTCCCTTCACCACGTCTTGTTTCAATCAATCCTACCAGTTCTAAAGCACGCAATGCTTCTCTTACAGAGGAACGTCCTACGTTTAAGCGTGAACTTAACTCACGCTCAGACGGTAAACGATCCCCCGCTACCAATCCATCCTCTTCCATAATGGAACGGATTTTTTTTACAATTTCGAGATATACTTTTGTATTTGATGATGTCAATGGAAATTCCTCGCTTATTCTTTACCAATCAGCGCTAATTGTTTTGTTTTTTCAGCGATCTCATTTGGATCTACTTGACGGCGAGCTACTCCTGTCTCCATTGCTGCTTTTGCAACGTAAGACGCTACTTGAGGCGCTACACGCGCGTCAAACGGTGCCGGAATGATATAGTCTGCATTTAACTCATCTTCTGCTACAAGCTCAGCAATAGCCTGTACAGCTGCCATCTTCATTTCTTCGTTAATTTGTGTCGCATGTACGTCAAGTGCACCACGGAAAATACCAGGGAACGCCAGTACATTATTTACTTGATTCGGGAAGTCAGAACGACCTGTTCCAACAACAGCTGCGCCCGCTGCTTTTGCCAATTCTGGCATAATTTCTGGAACTGGATTCGCCATTGCAAAAATAATCGCATCGTCATTCATTGTACGAACCATCTCTTCTGTTAATGCACCTTCTGCAGATACACCAATGAATACGTCCGCACCTTGTACAACATCAGCTAAAGAACCTTCTATACGATTCTTATTTGTATATTTTGCAACTTCATCCTTCACCGGATTCATACCTGTAGGACGACCATCATAGATTGCCCCTTTACGGTCACACATAATAATGTCGCGTACACCATAGCGATATAAAAGTTTAATAATTGCAATACCTGCTGCACCTGCGCCATTTGCGACAACTTTAATGTCAGACATTTTCTTTCCAACTAATTTCAGTGCATTTACAAGACCTGCTACTGTTACGATAGCTGTTCCGTGTTGATCATCATGGAAGATAGGAATATTTGTTTCTTTTTTCAAACGCTCTTCAATAATGAAGCAGTTTGGTGCTGCGATATCTTCTAAGTTAACGCCGCCAAAAGTTGGCTCCATTAATTTTACAGTTTCAACAATTTTATCTACATCGTTTGTATTTAAGGCAATTGGGAATGCATCTACACCAGCAAAGCTCTTGAATAATACAGCTTTACCTTCCATTACTGGAAGAGATGCTTCAGGTCCAATGTTACCAAGACCAAGTACAGCTGTTCCATCTGTCACAACTGCTACCATATTTCCCTTCATCGTATATTCATATACCTTACTTTTATCGTCATAAATTTCTTTACAAGGTTCTGCAACCCCTGGAGAATATGCAAGACTTAAATCTTTTGCATTTTCTACTTTTACTTTTGATACAGTTTCTAATTTTCCTTGATGCACTTTATGCATGTGAAGTGCTTCTTCACGAAGTGTTGACAAACTATCCACTCTCCTCAAATTATTCTTGCTGATATCAATTTCTCCAAGTGGTCTGACCACGAACACTACTACTATAATAATCGAAGTGTAGGGAAATTGTCCATTATATTTTCACAACTACATTTTCTTCCCCGACAATTTCACGAAGTGCTCCTAAACATTCTTCACTTGGATGAATCGATAAACTTCGAGATAATTGTACCATTTTATGTTCCTTTTCATAATAAATTAGTACTTTCGCAAAACCTGAATAGTCGAACAATATTTTCGTAACCTGATTTAAAAGCTTTTTCTCATACTGAGACGGCAATTTCACGTAAACAGATGCATCTTTCTTTTCTTCATACACATCCCTTTCCTCTAGCGGATATAGTCCATTTACAATCCACTGCAGCTTATGATTTCTTAGCTCAATCGTACCGTCAACTAAAACAATTGCTCCTTCTTGTAACTTATCCGAGAAATGTATATACGTTTCCGGGAAGAGGACCGCTTCCATTTCATCATTTTGATCACAGAATGTAATAAATGCCATCTTTTGAAACTTTTTCGTACGAATCACTCTCACACTTGTTATATACACAATGGCTCTTTGTACTTTTTTCTTATGTCGCATCGCCTGAGCGAGAGATGGAATTTCTAATTCTTTTGCTAACTTTACATACTGCGCAGTCGGATAACTTGATAAATAAAAGCCAAGTGCTTCTTTCTCTTTATTTAGTTGTTCAATAAAAGATAGCTCTTCTCCTTGTACGTATTTTGATTTTGGAACAGCATCTCCTAAATCACGCGCGAGATTTGCGTACTCCAACGCCCCTTTAAGACTTTTCCATAAATTTGTTCTCGAAACACCAAAATCATCAAAACATCCCGACCAGACGAAAGCTTCTAAATTGCGCTCTGTTACAAACTTTGATGGCATACGGAGACAAAATTCAAATAAATCTTCGAACATTCTTTTCTCTCGTTCTTCTAATAATGCCGTCACTGTAGCCATTCCAATATTTCGAATCGAAAGTAAACTGTAACGTATCGCATTCCCCTCTATTTGGAAGTTGTAACCACTTTTTTGAAGAGACGGCGGCAAAACATGAAAACCTTTCCGCTTCGTTTCTCGTATATACTGTACAATTTTATCTTCATTTCCAATTGCACTTGATAATAGTGCCGTCATAAATTCCAGCGTATAGTTCGCTTTTAAGTAGGCAAGCTGATATCCGATCATACTGTAAGCTACAGCGTGACTTCGGTTAAAACCGTAATTCGCAAATCTTACAATTAAATCGTAAATTTTCTCAGCAGATGTCTCATCGTAACCATTTTGCAAACAACCTTGGACAAAATGCTTACGTTCCTGATCTAAAATATCACGATTTTTTTTACTCACTGCACGGCGCAGTAAATCTGCTTCACCGAGCGAAAACCCTGCTAACTTCGATGCAATTTGCATAATTTGTTCTTGGTATACAATGACGCCGTATGTTCTTTCTAAAATTGGCTTTAAATCCGGATGTAAATATTCAATTTTTCTTTTTCCATGTTTCGATTCAATAAAGGTCGGTATCTGTTCCATCGGTCCCGGTCTGTATAATGAGTTAACAGCTACGATATCTTCAAACTCATTCGGTTTTAACCCGCGAAGTACATTTCGCATACCACCTGATTCAAGCTGGAATACACCTGTTGTATCCCCTCTCCCTAATAATTGGAACGTCTTTTCATCTTGAAGAGGTAAGTTTCTTATATCAATTTCTTTCCCTGTTTTATTCGCGATAAATTTTATAATATTTTCAAGTAACGTTAAATTACGCAGTCCTAAAAAGTCCATCTTAAGCAACCCAAGTTCTTCTAGTGCATCGGCTGGATATTGCGTAACATAAACATCGTTATGTCCTTCTTGAATTGCTACACTGCCTGTTAGCGGTTCTTGACTCATAATAACGCCAGCCGCATGAATAGACGTATGACGTGGTAAACCTTCTACACGTTTTGCGATTTCAAACACACGCTCATGCAGAAGATTCCCTTGTATAAACTCACGAAGTGATTGTGATTCTTCATATGCATCTTTTAACGTTATACCAAGCTTTGATGGGATAAGTTTTGAAAATATATCAATATCTCGCGGCGGAAGCCCCATTACGCGGGCAATGTCTCTTATTGCCGCTTTTGCTGCAAGCGTACCAAACGTTACAATTTGCGCAACACGGAGCTGACCGTATTTATCTTTCACATAGCGAATCATCTCATCACGTCTTACGTCTGGAAAATCAATATCAATATCGGGAAGCGTCACACGTTCAGGATTTAAAAACCTTTCAAATAATAGATCGTATTCAATCGGATCAATATCTGTAATTTCTAATACGTATGAGACGAGTGAACCAGCTGCCGATCCACGACCTGGTCCTGTTAAAATATGATTTTCATGTGCATACTTCATAAAATCCCATACGATGAGGAAATAATCACTAAATCCCATACGAGAAATAACATTTAATTCATGATTTAAACGCTTTATATGCACTTCTTTCGGCGCACCATATCGTTTCCGCAAACCTTCTTCACAAACACGACGCAAGTATATATCACTCGTTTCATTAGACGAAACAGGAAACTTCGGAAGTTGATTTACATGGAACGGTATTTCTACTTGGCAACGCTCTGCAATTTTCATTGTATTTTGGATTGCTTCCGGCGCATGGGAAAATAGTGCTTCCATTTCATCCGATGACTTTAAATAATATTGATCTGTTTTCAGCCTCGGCCTATCTGGATCAGTCATTTTCGTTCCACTTTCAACAGATAGTAAACATTCGTGAACAAGTGCGTCACTTTGATTGATATAGCGCACATCGTTTGTTGCAACGACTGGAATATTAACCCTACTAATAAATTCAGGTAGTTTCTCTTGTAAAAGCAACTCATCTTGAATCGCATGATACTGCAAACTCATATAAAAATGGCCGAACATATTTTGATATGTGCGAGCTACTTCTTCAGCCTGACTCTCATTGTCTTCTAGTAATAATTGCTCAATTTCGCCATCTTTACCTGGTGAAATAGCAATTAATCCTTTCGCATAATGCGCAAGCCACTTCTTAGGAATACCTTCTTTGGACTTTGTCATAATACTGCTAGAAATCTTTAATAAATTTTGGTAGCCTATTTCATTCTCAGCAAGTAATACAAGCGGATAAGACCTTTCTTCTTCTTCACTAAAAATAGAAGCGGTTAATCCAATAACAGGCTGTATACCATGTTTCTTACATGCTTTATAAAACGGAATAACGCCATACATAACATTTTCATCCGTAATAGCCAGCGATGAAAAACCAAGTTCTTTCGCCCTGACTACAAGCTCATCAATTTTACAAGCACTTTTTAATAAACTAAAAACGGTTTGACATTGTAAATGCACAAACTTCACTGTTGTACCCTCTCTTTACCTATTTGACTACTTTTATTATAGGTGATGAGGAAAGCGGAAATCAAAACATACTTCTTATACTTTGTCCATATATATGAAGAAGAAAGGGGAATGACGATGGATGTAAGAGAACATACTTTTTTCTCTCTGCTTATTATTAGTTATTTTATTGCCTTTGGGGTTATACTTGGCGGTTCATTAATTGGTGGATTTGGTGCGTTTCTTATCGGAAAACCGGCTCTAACTTACATTAATCAATTCGCCCAAAATTTAAGAATTTGGGCACTCGTTGCAGCAATCGGCGGAACATTCGATACCTTTTATAGCTTTGAAAGAAGTTTCTTTGGCGGAGATATGAAAGATATCGTAAAACAAATTCTCCTTATTTTTTTCGCAACTGGTGGTATGCAAACAGGTCTCATTATTATTAAATGGCTAACGCAGGAACATGTATGAGAGTACCAAGTGCCAATACAGCAAAAAGATGGTACTTAGTATTAGCTGGTGCTGCTGTTGGAGGCGTGTTGAGCTGGTTTATTTTTTTGTACATATACGGTGTTTTTCAAGAAGAACAAGCTAGTAAAATAGCAGAACAAAGAGAAATTATAGAAAAACAAGAAGCAAAGCTCCACGTCCTTCTCGAAGATCAAGAAAAATTGAACACTGAAAATAAACGGCTCTTAACCATTCAAGAAATTAAAATAAAACTTATCAATCGAGAAAAATACGATTTAGACAATCTTACACTCGAAAATATGACTACATCTATCCATAATGACCTCCAGCATCTTTTAACGAAAAACATTCAAAGTATCGCAAAAAATAAAGACCTACTCAAAAAGGTAATCGAAAACAAAACGTACAAACATTACGATCGACTATACCGTTTTAAAGTCGATACAATATCTTTTGATACAGTGCTTGAAATTAGCATTACTATAGAGAAAGAAAAATAAAGAAGGAGGGCTTTAGCGCCGCTCCTTCTTTTCGTTCTAACATATAATCTCTTATTTACAAATCTCACGTAAATCAGCAAAAAGACGATCCGCTTCTTCCCAAGAAGATGCCTTGGCACCAGAAGCCATCGGATGTCCTCCGCCGTTATATTGTATTGCCAATTTGTTTATAACTGGTCCTTTTGAACGAAGACGAACACGAATTACGTCGTCTTCCTCTAAAAATAGAACCCACGCCTTTAATCCGTCAATATTGCCAAGCGCTCCAACAACACCAGATGCTTCAGAAGGAAGTACATCAAATTCTTCTAATACTTCTTTCGTTAATTTAATGTACGCTGCTCCTTCTTCTACCATCGTAAAGTTCTGTAAAATATAACCGTTTAAACGAGCAATTTTTTCTTTTGTCTTATACATTTCATTGTATAAATCTGTGAATTTCACATCCATGTCAACAAGCTCACTTACGTAACGAAGTGTTTTTGCTGTCGTATTTGGGAATAAGAAACGACCTGTATCTCCAACAATTCCCGCTAAAATAAGGCGAGCTGCTTCTTTTGTTATTTTTAATCCTTTATCTTTTCCATACGTGTAAAACTCGTAAATCATTTCACTTGTAGAACTCGCTGTCGTATCTACCCATGTAATATCTCCATATGGATCTTCATTTGGATGATGATCAATTTTAATTAACATCTTCCCTTTTGTATAGCGTTGATCGTCAACACGTTCTTGATTCGCAGTATCACAAACAATAACAAGCGCATTTTCGTATACACTATCTTCAATATCATCCATTACTCGTAAGTATGCTAGTGACGGTTCATTGTACCCAACCGTATAAATATTTTTCTCTGGAAACGATTCTTGTAGAATTGTACCAAGACCACCCTGTGAACCTAATGCATCTGGATCCGGACGCACGTGGCGATGAATAATAATTGTATCAAACTCTTTAATTGCTCCTAAAATTTGCTCATGCATATGTATAATCTCCTTTTTAATCAACTTCTTCACTTTATCCTCCATTATAACGGAAAGTATTTCATACATGCGAACAATTGCTTTATAATAAAAGTTAGAAAGTTTAGATATTTCTTTTTTCTTTTCTATTATTTTTCACAAAGCGATGGGAGTGTTCATTATGCCAGTATTAGTCTTCTGTATTATCGTCTCATTTATGTTGTACCTCTTTTACAAAACAAAATACTTTCGTACAAACCGCCCAATGGAAAAAGGTTGGCTCTCAGGAAAATCCGCAATGGCACTCGGTTCATTCGTTTTATTTTTCGGGGTAAACCAATTCTTTTTAGAACTTTCAACCGCCCGTATTATTGTTGGTGTTTTATTCGTTCTATTTGGTAGTGCAAGTGTATTTAATGGGTTTCGCCAATACAAACACTTCTTACCATTAGCAGTTAAAGAAGCCGAAGTCTATGAAGCAACATAAAAAAAGCATCAATATTGTGATGCTTTTTTACGTCCCTTAACTTTCAAAATCATATATGCAACAAACGCAGATGGTATATTAAATGGGTTACCTTGTACGTGAAAATGTAATTGTTCTTCTCCAAAAGACATTTTTTCATATAGCTCTCGCTGAGATAATCCTGTCTTTTCCTTTTTTTCACGTAAACCTTGTAAATATAAATATTGGATCGGTATCATTACAAGGAAGTAAAATAGTGCGATACTACCAAAAAAGAGTACTGTTGATGACATAATGTATACCACCTTCCAGAAATCTATTTTATTACAATATAATCATAACACAATACACAACCGAATTAAATTACTATTCTGTCTTTTGTCACATTACTTTCCCACTAGCTTTTCCACTCCATCTAAAATCATGCCTTTCAAATTTAAAACAACAAAAAAGATGGAACAAATCAAAACGATTTGTTCCATCTTTTTATTTATCGATTAACTGCACCATAAGTAATGCTTTTCCAACGACATTACCATCATGATGCACCTCTACATCGACCTTACCAAATTTACGTCCAATTTCTAATACTTTCGGATGAACGGATACAACATTATCAATTTGAACTGGTTTTACGAAATAAATCGTTAAGTTTTCAACAATTAAATCGCTTTTCTTTTGCGCACGAATGACGCGATTTGTCGCTTCTGTCACAATTGTTGCAAATACACCGTACGATAACGTTCCGATTGAGTTCGTCATTTGCGGCGTCACTGAAAATTGATATAGATGCTCATTTTTCGCTTCTTTTGGCGTCATAAATTGATTCGTTACAATATCATCAATTGTTTCTCCAACTTGTGGCTGACGTTGAATCATTTGCAGTGCCTGAAGTACATCTTGACGGCTAATAATACCTTGCAGTTTATTTCCTTCCTCAACGACAGGAAGTAATTCAATTCCTTCCCACACCATCATACGTGCCGCAGCTGCGACAGACATTTTACCATTCACTGTAATTGGGTGTTTTGTCATTACTTTATCAATTGGTGTTTCTTTCGCTACACCGATCATGTCTTTTGAAGTTACGATTCCTAGCACTTTTTTATTTTCATCGACAATTGGATATCTTCCGTGCATTGTCTCTTCATTATATGCATGCCATTGCTGTACTGTATCATGCGGCTTTAAATATAACGTTTCTTCAATTGGTGTTAAAATATCCTCAACAAGTACAATTTCTTTCTTAATCAGTTGATCATAAATTGCACGGTTAATTAACGTTGCGACCGTAAATGTATCGTAGCTACTTGAAATAATCGGCAGCTTTAATTCATCTGCTAATTTCTTCACATGATCTTCCGTATCAAATCCGCCCGTAATTAATACAGCGGCTCCAGTTTCTAGCGCTAATTGATGTGCATTCGTACGGTTACCAATAATGAGTAAATTCCCAGCTTCTGTATAGCGCATCATCGCTTCTAATTTCATAGCTCCGATTACGAATTTATTTAATGTTTTATGTAGTCCTTCTCTGCCCCCAAGTACTTGACCGTCGACAATGTTAACGACTTCTGCATATGTCAGTTTTTCGATATTCTCTTTCTTCTTTTGTTCAATTCGAATTGTTCCGACACGTTCAATTGTACTAACATATCCTTTATTTTCTGCATCTTTAATTGCACGGTAAGCTGTCCCTTCACTTACACTCAAATCTTTCGCAATTTGTCTTACAGAAATTTTATGGCCTACTGGCAGGCTATTAATATGTTCTAAAATTTGGTTATGCTTGGTAGCCAAATGGTTTCACCATACTTTCTTTTCCCTAAATTCTTCATGTGTTGTACTTTCAGTATACTATATTTTCAAAACTGTTACACTCTCTCTTTGCATACCTGTACTATTTTTTTTATAACAAAATGACTCTTACATTCCACCAGTCATTCTATGACAACAATGTAATGCTTTTGTCATCTCATTCGATAGTTCGCCCACTTGATTCCCTATACAATGAAGACAAGAAATAAAACAAAGGAGCGAACACATGATGAAAAAACTTTTAGAGGTTGTAGGTGCTGTATTTTTAGCTTTCGTAGATGGGAAAAAAGTTGCAATGGAATTGAATGAAACACCTGAACAACCACGTACCAAAAGAAAAGAATCACCAAAACAAATACAAGCATTAAAAGCTGTCCTACACACGTAAAAAACCCTTCACTTTTCTTTTCAAATGAAGGGTTTCTTTTCTATAGTGTAATACTTTCTCCAGCTTCTAATACTTTCCCTGTACAATTTTGTAGCTTTTCTACAAATTGATATGGATCTTGTTCAATAACTGGGAACGTATTGTAATGCATCGGTACAACAGTTTTCGCATTAATCCATTTTGCTGCTAATACAGCATCTTCTGGTCCCATTGTGAAATTATCACCAATTGGTAAAAATGCTAGATCAACTTTATTCAATTCCCCAATTAACTTCATATCAGAGAATAGTGCAGTATCTCCTGCATGGTACACTGTTTTCTCTTCTGCTGTAAATAAAATACCTGCTGGCATACCTGTATATGTAATCGTCTTATTTGCTTCATCAATATAACTAGAGCCGTGGAATGCTTGTGTAAACTTCACTTTTCCGAAGTCAAATTCATGTGAACCACCAATATGCATCGGATTTGTATTTACACCTTGCCAACTTAAAAATGTTGCTAGTTCAAATGGCGCTACAACAACTGCATTATTTTTCTTCGCAAGTTCTACTGTATCTCCAACATGATCACCGTGTCCATGCGATAAAAGGATTGCATCCACTTTTACATCTTCAGCTTTTAAATCTGTTTTCGGATTACCTGTTAAAAACGGGTCAATTAAAATAACTTTTCCATTCGCCTCAATTTTCACGACTGAATGTCCATGATAAGATACTTTCATTATTACATTCCTCCCCTATTCACATTCTCACTTTTTATTCTACATGATTTTTCAATTCCCTGTCTTTTCTAACATCTATTTACTTGTCATAACGCTTTCTTCCGAGTTAAAGTTATATTTGTAATTAAATATCTCGGGGGTGCCAATCGATGAATGCTAGATTAGAAAATTTAATGCAATGGCTAAAAGAAAAAAACGTAGAAGCTGCGTTCTTAACTTCTACACCGAACGTCTTCTACATGACGAACTTCCACTGTGAACCGCATGAAAGATTACTTGGTATGTTTGTATTCCAAGAAAAAGAACCTATTTTAATTTGTCCTAAAATGGAAGAAGGTCAAGCACGTAACGCTGGCTGGGCACATGAAATTATCGGATTTACTGATACTGACAGACCATGGGATATGATTGCAAAAGCAATTAAAGACCGCGGCATCAATGCAAATGCAGTTGCAATTGAAAAAGAACATTTAAACGTAGAGCGCTACGAAGAATTAACGAAATTATTCCCAAATGCAGCTTTCAAATCAGCTGAGGAGAAAGTTCGCGAACTTCGTTTAATTAAAGATGAAAAAGAACTTTCTATTTTACGCGAAGCAGCTAAAATGGCGGACTACGCTGTTGAAGTTGGTGTAAATGCAATTAAAGAAAACCGCAGCGAGCTAGAAGTATTAGCAATTATTGAACACGAATTAAAAACAAAAGGCATACATAAAATGTCATTTGATACGATGGTATTAGCGGGTGCAAACTCTGCTCTTCCACACGGTATTCCTGGCGCAAACAAAATGAAGCGCGGTGATTTCGTACTATTTGATTTAGGTGTAATCATTGAAGGTTATTGCTCTGATATTACACGTACAGTAGCATTCGGTGAGATTTCTGAAGAGCAAACTCGCATTTACAACACTGTACTTGCTGGACAACTACAAGCAGTTGAAGCATGTAAACCAGGTGTTACACTTGGCGCAATCGACAACGCTGCTCGTTCTGTTATCGCAGATGCAGGTTACGGAGACTTCTTCCCGCACCGACTTGGTCATGGACTTGGAATTAGCGTACACGAATATCCAGATGTAAAAGCTGGTAACGAGTCTCCATTAAAAGAAGGTATGGTCTTCACAATCGAACCTGGTATTTACGTACCAAACGTAGGTGGCGTTCGTATTGAAGATGATATTTACATCACAAAAGACGGATCAGAAATTTTAACGAAATTCCCGAAAGAATTACAATTTGTGAAATAATAAAGTGAAACTTTAATCAGTGGGGATTTTGTTCATCCCCCACTGATTATTAGTTGAACCAATCGGACTTTTACGGACAGTTGATCCCCCACC
This sequence comes from Bacillus cereus group sp. BfR-BA-01524, assembly GCF_022662595.1. Classification (NCBI taxonomy): domain Bacteria; kingdom Bacillati; phylum Bacillota; class Bacilli; order Caryophanales; family Bacillaceae; genus Bacillus; species Bacillus cereus group sp. BfR-BA-01524. Next base: position 47,190 of record NZ_JAKUDW010000007.1, read on the forward strand.
TAACTTCTTTGCTTCCGCTGAATTTTGAGGTGGGGGTCTTACTGCCCGTTAAAGCGGGATAAAAAGGCAGCGTGAATGCTGCCTTTTTTTATTTCTCTACTATTTCAAATTTCTCTACAATCATTCTTGCTGGATAACTTTCAAGTATTTGAGAAAACCATACTTTTATTTTATCCCCTGTTTTTAACTGTTTACATGCGCCTTTGTCCTTAAAGCTCAAGACAATATGTGATGGATGCTCTTTATTCATTTGTTGTTCTATATAATTTTGTAACTCTACTTTTGTTTCAAATGTTTTATCATCGGCAAAAAACACCGTGTCATTTCTTAATATGATATACCCTTCTTTAGGCACTTCTTTTACAGTTACTTGCTCTACTTGTTTTGTAGTACACGCTGATAATATGACTAGAAATACACTTAAAAACATAACAATTTTCATATGTCTATTCATTTTTAACTCCTTACTCTAGGCTATTTCAAATTTAGCACCATCTTCTCCTCATACTTATCATCCCATTTAATTACAACTTCTATCGGTTCATCTTTAGATAGAGGTGCACAACTTACACAAGAAGATTTCATTTCAACCCTTGCTCCTTTATGAACTTCTGACTTTTGTGTCATTGTACTAAAGGCTCCATTAATAGCAATCTCTAAGTTTTTAAATTCTGTATTCCCATCTCCGCCCTTGTACTGAAACGTAAACATTCCATCTTCACTGTCATCCTTAATATGCCCTTTATATTGTCCAGTCCAACTTTTGCTCTCGCTAGAAAAATTAACATACGAAATGGAACAGCTTCCTAAAAAGAAAATACTAATGAAAAAGAATAATGCTCTCTTCATAATGCCCCCTCCATTCAAATGCACTTATTTATTGTCTATTTCTTCCTCTTATTATATTATAAAAATACAGAATTTTCTAAAATATGGGGTTTATATGTTACAACAACAGTTAGAAAAAATTCGTAATAATAATTACATCATAGATAACACACTTCATATTGATTCTTTAAGTTCCAGTATACTTGAACATATCGGTGTTACTGATAGCTATTTAAGGGACAAACTTATTTACTCTACTTTTTATCATCTCATCAAAAATCGCTACCTTTCACACACACAATTACAGAAACTATTATTAGAAAGCATCAGTGAAAAATATTTATTGTATAAAATTCATTCAGGTGACGAAGATGCTGTATTTACTCGCGCATTTACGACCTTATTAATTGCGCTCATTATAGATGCAGATACAACTCATAATTTCTTATCACAGAATGATATTTTAACTGTAAAAGATCAATTAATTCTATATATGAACAATGAACATGATTTCCGCGGATATGTTACAGACCACGGCTGGGCACATAGTATCGCTCATGCTTCCGATACATTTAAGGCGCTTGTTCATAATCCTAAACTAGAAACTTTACATTACGAAGAGATATTAAAAACTTTGTTAAACAAAGTTTTTGTCCATTCTATTTACTACAAATATGAAGAAGACGAGCGTCTCGTTTATCCGATTGTCGCAATGCTGCAAAATGGCCTAAAAGAAGAAATACTCATATTAGCCCTTCGTGACTTAGTAGCTCAATTACTGTTCCAAAAACAAGCACTACCTATTGAATCGTACGAGTTTTTATATGGAAATACAAAATCTTTCTTACGTAGCTTATTTTTCAGACTACGCACACTTTCTATATGTGAAGAAACCGAATTCGAAATTGAAAAATTGCTACAAGAGCTTCCAAAATATTATTAAAAAAGAAGGCCACTCAAAAAGTGCCTTCTTCTATTTCACTAATATTTAATTGAAATTTCACGATCCAAACTGAGAAAAGGTGGACAAGAAGCGCAAACGCCATACATGCTCCACTTAAAAAAGTTAGTATAGGATGCGAATACACGTGCCCCAACCCATAGGATATCGCCACGAAAAACATTGTTATGTAAATATAAATTGCTCCATGTATTTGCCTCATATAAACCTCCTTTTCCCATATTATAACATAAATTTTCTGATTATTCACATTAATTACTTGTAATCAATATTTCTCAACTGTTACACCTCTTACAGCAGCCTTAATATACGGTGACCCTTGTAAACTTTGTAAATCCTCTGTTTTTCCTGTTACGACTATACCGTATATTGGTAGGTCTTTTGGTTTGGTGTTTTTTATTTCTTTATCCCGCATTAACGGGCAGTAAGACCTCACATCAAAATTCAGCGGAAGCAAGAAGTTAGATGGGGGATGAACCCCACACTGATTAAAGTTTCACTTTATAGTTTATCCTAAAATATTCTCAGTATCCCTCTTTATTTTCACTTAAAGACATCCAAATGCAGCTTTTATAAATTGTTTCATAATAAAAAGCACATCCATTTTGATGCGCTCTTCACATATATTTTAGTAACATATGAATCATTTTTTTGAAATAAAAACTCCCACTCATCTCTCCCCATACTATCGTTATGACTTAGTTGCCATAATAATTGAACGAGGATAAAACCCCAGCTTTTCATAAAACGATACTGCTTCATTTCCATATACTACTGTTAATTCAATTTCATCTATCTTCTTCGCTTTAAACCATTCCACTGCACTATTCATTAATTTCAAGCCAAATCCATTTCTTCGGTATTTTTCATCAACAAATAAAACTTCAATCTTTCCGCTTACACTTTTACTATACGCTATACAAAATCCTAATACATCATCTGTTTCCGCCTCAACTAATAATTCAATTCTATATTCCCCGTAATTTGAATTCTGTTTATAATTTTCAATACGTTCCTCAAATGTCATTCTTGGATAATCACCAGAAAAATGTTTTGATTTATTATTATGATATTCATGCAATTTATTTAAAGGTTCTCTTATTATTTCTATTTCACCGAGAGTGATATATTTATTACTAATTTTCATCCTACAGCATCTCCAATAATATATATTCCAACAAAAAAGAAGATCATTTTACGGTTATAAAATAACAATCTATTATTTCATCGCTTCCTTCACAACATCTTGAATCATAACAACTTCTGTTTTCATATCAATAGACGGTGCTTCTTCATCGATACATTCATACCAAAACGCTAAGTGCTTTTTATCAATTTCATGATGCGAATTTTCGACAAAAATACCACCTTCTCCTTGCACAGAATACCAATATAAGTACTCTTCTCCATCTCTTATTTCCCGGAAAATTGTCTCAACGTACATCTTTTCGTCGTTTAATGTCAAAAGCACTTCTTTCAAATTGTCATTAAGAAGCTGCATCCATTCATCTACTCGATGACTCTTACCAGGCTTAACTTTAAATCTTGTTAATTCTACATTCATTTTTATTCCCCCGTTTTCTTACGTACAAACAAACTATATTCTATTGGATGATAAAAACTTAATTTACTAGCTAATTTTCGCGAAGGAATATTGTCTACATAACAATCCCAGCTCGGTATAATGTCATTTTGCATGCAATGTTCAATGAACCTTGTTGCAACAGCTTGAGCTAATCCTTTCCCTTGATGCGCTTCATGTGTTGCAATATCTATTTCAGCAAAACCATTCCCGCTAAATATTGAGACGCATTCAGCTACAATTATTCCATCTTTTTCTATACAAAATCCAAAACCACTGTTCAAAAAAGTTTCTTTTGATCCCCAATATTCTTTGTAGTACTCCTTTTTAAATTCACTGCTGCGCTCTATATCTCTTCTATCAATACGCTTCACTTCATATGTATTTTTGTTAAAATCTCGTTGGCTCTCTTCAAAGGTTACGCTTTGAAATTTCATTCGCGGGATGTTCCGAAGTACATTACTAAAACGCTCTTCTATCATCATTTCCCACTCTTCACTCGAAGTGAAGAGTGTAAATCTCTTCTTTGTTTTTTCAATAGCCATTTTTAAATATGAAAATAACTCTTCGTTATAATTTTGATCATCCGTATCACCAAATAAATAATAGATACCGTTAGCTGTAATAATTAATCCTGCTGTTAATTGCCCGTTTATAAAAACCTCACCATCTATCATTTGATCACATACCGCATAAGCAAACGTCGTCGTTCTTGTATTACCTTCTAAAACCGGAAGAACTTTTCTATAATCGGCTACAGATAATTTTTTCATAATTGCTCCACTTTAATCGTATCAGCCTCTATATGTTCAAAACAAAGATTTACCGTTCTCTTTAATGCTCTCGTTCTATGAATCGTACATGCTGGAATTAAAATAGAATCATTTGGCTTTAAAACCGCTGTTTCTCCATCTTCAAAATCAATAAGTAATTCTCCCTCTAGCACAATAAATAATTCATCCGAATTAGAATGATAGTGCCAATCATATTCACCAGTAAATACAGCGATTCGTAAACAATGACTGTTTATATTTGAAACGACGAAGTTTTTATGTTGATCTTGAATGTCTTTTGTTAATTCTATTAAGTTCACAGTTTCCATATTTCGTCCCATCCTTTCATTAGTCGTTCTTCTGAAAAATTAACTTAATCTCCACCACCTCCGCAATCTCCTCCACCATCACTTGAGCTACTACAATCACTGCTACTGTAGTCACCGAATCCACTTGATGAGCTTGAAGCGTATGAAGATTTTTTGCTTCTTTTTCTATCTTTTTTACTTTCATGACTAGGCCATACTGTAGCAAAGAGTATAACGAATAAGGCTAATTCTATTACAACAAGTATAAATTCTAGAATGCTCTCAATAATATTGGGAGTTATCCCAAAACTGTAAAACACTCCAAATGAATACATACACAAAATTACATACAGAGCCATACAAATATACCGGAATGTTTTTTCTATCATAATGACTACTTTTTGTGAAAAAGGTATGTTCTGTTCCTGTTTTTTCTTTATGTACTTTTGTCTTTTAGCTTGCTTTTGCTTCCTCTTTTTACTCCCCATCCAATCCCCTCTTTTTATTATATAATTCTAAATTATCACAATAAAAATCGATTTACACCAATAAAGTGAAACTTTGATCAGTGGGGGGTTTATTCATCCCCCCACTGATTATTAGTTGAACCAATCGGGCTTTTACGGGCAGTTGATCCCCCCACCTAACTTCTTTGCTTCCGCTGAATTTTTGGGTGGGGGTCTTACTGCCCGTTAATGCGGGATAAATAACAATTATTCACATGTTATTTCCCCATATAAAAAAGACCCTCCTTATGAAAAGGAAGGTCTCAAATGTATTTCTATTATGATAAAGCAGGAGCTTTTTCAAGTAGCTCTTTCGCATCAGCGTATTGTAAGCCGTGAGCTTCTGCAACTGCTTCGAATGTTACATAACCATCTAATGTGTTAATACCTTTTAGTAATGCAGTGTTGCCTAAACAAGCATCTTTATAGCCTTTGTTAGCAATTTGCACTGCATATGGTACTGTTACGTTTGTTAATGCAAGAGTTGACGTACGTGGAACCGCACCTGGCATATTAGCAACTGCATAATGAACAACGCCATGTTTTTCGTAAGTTGGGTTGTCATGAGTTGTAATACGATCAGTTGTTTCGAAAATACCACCTTGGTCAATCGCAATATCTACAACGACAGAACCTGGTTCCATTGATTGAATCATTTCTTCAGTTACAAGTTTTGGCGCTTTTGCACCTGGAATTAATACTGCTCCAATAACAAGGTCAGATTCTTTAACAGCTTCTGCAATGTTGTATGGATTAGACATTAATGTTTTTACTTGGTTACCGAAAATATCATCTAATTGACGAAGACGTTCTGCACTTAAGTCAATGATTGTTACATCTGCACCTAAACCTACTGCAATCTTAGCTGCATTTGTACCAGCTTGACCACCGCCGATGATTGTTACTTTGCCGCGTTTTACCCCTGGAACGCCTGCAAGTAAAATACCTTTACCGCCTTTGTTTTTCTCAAGGAATTGTGCACCGATTTGTGCAGACATACGACCAGCTACTTCACTCATAGGTGCAAGTAATGGTAAAGAACGATTGTCTAATTGTACTGTTTCGTATGCGATTGATGCAACTTTGTTATCGATTAATGCTTTCGTTAATTCTGGTTCTGGAGCTAAGTGTAAGTATGTGAATAAAATTAAACCTTCACGGAAATAGCCGTATTCACTTGCTACTGGCTCTTTTACCTTCATAACCATATCTTGATTCCATGCTTCTTCAGCAGTTTCTACAAGTTTCGCACCAGCTTGTACGTATTCTTCATCCGTAAAGCCAGATCCTAAACCTGCTCCTTTTTGAACAAAAACTTCATGACCATTTTGTACTAAATGTACTGCTCCCGCTGGCGTCATTGCCACACGGTTTTCATTGTTTTTAATTTCTGTTGGAATACCGATACGCATGATTAGTTCCCCCTTGAGTTATGAAATGACCCCTGAATCATTTTTTAAAGCGCTTTCTACGCTCTTATATTTTAACATAATATCTCAATATTTGACAAAAAATAATACAAGTTTTCCGATAGATTTAATTTTATATTAAAGGACAGTATTATCCGCACCTATCAGCACAATGGATAAACTGTCCAATTATTCGAAACTTCATCATATTTTATTCTATCGATGTCTATGAATAACATCCACTGCACCAGTCACTTCGATAATTGTACCGGTAATCATATCGGAATCGTCCTCACATAAAAACGAAATGGTTCTTGCAATATCTTCACCTGTTCCAGATCTACCAATCGGTGTGTTATGCTCTTTCAGCTGACGTGCTTCTTGAATAGTAGCCTCTTTCATATCGCCAATAATATCACCAGGACATACCATGTTCGCAGTAATACCAAACTCCGCTTCTTCATAAGCAACTGTTTTCGTTAATGAAACAAGTCCTACTTTCGCTGCCGCAAAAGCTGAGCGATAAATCCATCCCGGTGCACTATCCGCCCCTTGAAATCCGTAATTAATAATACGGCCAAAGTTCTGTTTTCTCATGACCGGAACGACAAGTTTTAATAAATGAAATACCGCTGTTAAATTTCCCTGAATCATTTCATTCCATTCATCTTCTTCATAATCAACTAACTTTTTTCGTTCAAATACATATGGACCAGCATTATTAATTAAAAAGTCAATTTTGCCAAAACGGCTCATCGCTTCTTCTACTATTTTATGTAAATCTTCCTTTTTAGTGACATCCGCTTGCACGAATTGTAGACGCTTTTCCACATCTTTATATGTTTCTTTCATCGTTTCCATAGCCGCTATATCGCTATGATACGTTACTGTTACTGAATATCCTTTAGCCAATAATTTTTCTGTTACTTGCTTTCCTAAACCTTTCGTACCGGCTGTAATGAGCGCGTGTCTCACAAAACTGCCTCCTTTTAAATTGCTATACTTCATATGTAACAAGTTCTCGCTCCAATTACAACTAAAATGAATTGAAACAGAGTTTTCAAAATTCTGTAACGTTTCTGGCAAGCACGTTACCAAAATTTGTTTTATAATTAAGTTGTAAACAGTTATAAAACAGATTGGGAGGAATTTACTATGAATAATACATATACAAATATTTTAATCGCGGTGGATGGTTCTAAAGAAGCAGAAAAAGCTTTTAAAAAAGCAATTCAAGTCGCAAAGCGCAACAATGCAACATTAACAATTGCTCATATCGTTGATGTAAAAGCATACTCAGCAGTAGAGGCTTATAGCCGTGCAATTGCTGAACGTGCAAATCTATTTGCAGAAGACTTATTAGAAGACTACAAAAAAACTGCGCTTGAAGCTGGTCTTGAAAAAATTGAAACTGTATTAGAATTTGGTAACCCTAAATCTAAAATTTCAAAAGAAATCGCTCCAAACCATAAAGTAGATTTAATTATGTGTGGTGCGACTGGTTTAAATGCTGTTGAACGCTTCCTAATCGGTAGCGTCTCTGAACATATTATTCGCTATGCGAAATGCGATGTCCTTGTTGTTCGTGGTGATGAGGAGCAAGGTGATCTTTAATTTATAGATAAAACACCAAGTCCACATAGGCTTGGTGTTTTTCATTTTATCAACTTCACTATAAACACAAGACATGCTACGACAACAACGGTAATTGCCAATACATAAGGCGGCAGAAACTTCAAAGACCATAATGCCATCATGATTGTCGCAACTGTTAAATACGTTTGCTTTGCGTCTTCTGTCATTTTTTCACGAAGTAAGAAGACGTACAAATAGCCAATTGGCGGCGTAATGAAGCAAAGAACATATATGATTTTTGATTTTAAATACCATTTTTGTTCTCCAAGTTTCTTTATATCCCCTTCTATTCTCTTATGCTCTTGTTCTCTCGCTTCTTCTAAAAGTGGATTTTCCTCTTCTCCTCGCTTTTCTTTCATATAAGGAAGAAAGTGCATAAAAAAATAGTATGCGAATACGAACGCTCCAAATCCAATATTTAATCTTTCTAATGGAATATGATCACTAAAAAAAGCAGCAGTAAGCACTAAAGACAAACAGTACGTCATCATCCAAAATGAACGTTTTCTCTTTTTCCGTTCCATTTCTTTTTTACCTTGTATATCTTTTCTTTTCGAAAGCCATATAGAAATAAAGCAATCTACTACAAATAGAATAAAGATAAATATCCCAACGTCTACTGTTTCTACATCCTTAAATGAAAAGACATTCGGGAATGCAGCGTGTAATACGATTAGCGTGTACAAAATTACCCCTATAAAATAAAGTGAAACTTTAATCAGTGGGGTTTTGTTCCTCCCCCACTGATTATTAGTTGAACCAATCGGGCTTTTACGGGCAGCTGATCCCCACCTAACTTCTTTCCTTTCGCTGAATTTTGAGGTCGGGGTCTTACTGCCCGTTAATGCGGGATAAATACGTCTCATTTTTCATCCCTTTCTTATTTCCTAACATTAGGTTAACATACATTTTTTAGAAATAGACGGACAAAATATATATGTGTAAAAAAGGAGGATGCTATATGGATGATTCTGAACGCATTATTTTAGACGTGAACGGAAAAGAAATTGAAATGCTAGATACAATCCGCACTCATTTTAAAGAGAAACATGGCGTTGAACTAAGTAATGGTGCATTGCTTCGTGATTTGATGGATATTGAGTATATTCGAATTACAGAAGATCGACATAAGTATGATTAAAAGAAAAACGACTGCAGGCGAATGCCATCAGTCGTTTTCTTTCTTTATTTAAGCTCTTGATGTTTCCCGCCCATACCACCAGGCTCATTGCTATCTTGGTGTACAGTTAGTTTATTTGTTTTCGTATCTTTTAAAACTCTATATGTATATGATTCATTTGGTTCATCTTTAAACTGTACATTCATACCATATGAATCCATTTTGCTATAAAAGGCCGGTTTTATATATAAAATATCACTTTCTTTATATCCTTTATCTTGCAAATGCCACATCGTTGCGATAATCGCTTCTTCTCGCTTTTCTTTTTCACCAACATACATATATTTGTCCAAAAGAAACACTTTAGCATTTGCAATTAAGCTAATTAACAGTACAATGATAAACACTATTTTTTTCATAGACTTCCCCTAAATTGTTATTTTTTACTATATTGTAACTTAAATGCTAGTAAAAAATAAAGTACGCCAGACTTTACTAGACTGGCGTACTTCCCAACTCAATTCTTAATAACTTCTTTCGTTAACCCCTTCGCCTTCTCCAAAGCGTTTTTGATTTGTTCAAACCCTGTCCCACCAGCACTATTACGACGCTTTACAGCCGCATATGGTGAAAGAACTTCATACAAATCTTCTTCAAATAAAGAGCTCATTTCTTGATATGTTTCAAGCGGGACATCTAATAAATAAATTCCTTTTTGTGTGCAATGTAGCACTAACTTCCCAACAATTTCATGAGCTTGACGGAATGGTAGTCCTTTGTTTGCTAAGTAGTCGGCAATTTCTGTTGCGTTGGAGAAATCTTGCGTCACAGCTTGCCCCATTTTTTCTTTGTTTACAGTCATCGTTTCAAGCATGCCCGCCATAATATGAAGGCATCCTTCTACTGTTTTCACTGTATCAAACATTCCTTCTTTATCTTCTTGTAAGTCTTTATTGTAAGCGAGTGGTAATCCTTTCATTACTGTAAGTAAACTGAATAAATTACCGTATACTCTGCCAGTTTTCCCACGGATTAGTTCCGCCATATCCGGATTTTTCTTTTGCGGCATAATGCTGCTTCCTGTCGCGTATTGATCGCTAATTTCAATAAATTGAAACTCTTGGCTACTCCATAAAATAAGTTCTTCACAAAAGCGTGATAAGTGCATCATAAGCATAGATGAGTTACTTAAAAACTCCAGTATGAAATCACGATCACTGACTGCATCTAAACTATTTTCATAGATTCCATTAAATCCAAGAAGTTCCGCACTATATTCTCGGTCGATCGGGAATGTCGTCCCAGCTAGCGCTCCTGCTCCTAATGGGGAGATATTAATACGCTTTAATGAATCTTCATAACGATTCACATCACGCTCTAACATCCAAAAGTAAGCAAGAATATGATGAGCAAATGAAATCGGCTGAGCACGTTGCAAATGCGTATAGCCAGGCATAATTGTCTCAATGTTATTTTCTGCTTGATGAACAAGAACAGTTTGCAATTGTTTTGTAGCTTTTATAATATGTTCTACCTTTTCTTTTAAATACAAATGCATATCTGTCGCCACTTGATCGTTACGACTTCGGCCTGTATGAAGTTTCCCTCCTACTTCACCGATTTTTTCAATTAACATCTTTTCAATATTTAAATGAATATCTTCAGCTTCAACCGAAAAATGCAATTTATTTTGTTTCGCTTCTTCTAATAAATATTGAAGACCTATCTTTATTTTCTCTGCCTCTTCTTTCGTAACGATGCCTTGCTTTGCTAGCATCGTTACGTGTGCAATACTCCCGTTTATATCTTGATTTACTAATTGTTGATCGAAGGAGATGGATGCTCCAAACTCTTCAACCCATGCTTCCGCTTCTTCTGTAAAACGTCCGCCCCAAAGTTTGCTCACGCTTCCACCTTCTTTTGATTCACTTGGCTGTATACTTTCGTCGGTAAACCGAATAATGAAATGAATCCAACTGCTGCATCATGATTAAATTCATCTTGAGCAGTATATGTTGCTAATTTTTCATCGTATAAAGAGTATTCAGATTTACGTCCTTCTACAATCGCATGACCTTTAAATAATTTCACACGCACTGTACCTGTTACATTCTTTTGCGTTTCTTGTAAAAATGCATGAAGCGCTTGTTTTAAAGGCGAGAACCATAAACCGTTATAAATAAGTTCTGTTATTTTCTGTTCAATCACTGGTTTAAAATGCGCTACTTCTTTTACGTGTGTTAAATCTTCCAACTCTTTATGCGCAGTGATTAACGTCATTGCTGCTGGACATTCGTATACTTCACGAGATTTAATACCGACAAGACGATTTTCTACGTGATCAATACGTCCAACGCCGTGTTTTCCAGCAAGCGCATTTAACGTTTTAATTAATTCTGAAAGTGAATATGCAGTGCCATTTAAAGTCGTCGGTACGCCTGCTTCAAATCCGATTTCTACAAACTCTGGTTTATTCGGTGTATCTTCTAACGCTAATGTCATCTCATATGCATCTTCTGGTGGCGCTGCCCATGGATCTTCTAAAATTCCACATTCGTTGCTGCGTCCCCATAAGTTTTGATCAATTGAAAATGGGCTATCTAAATGAATCGGAATCGGCACATCATTTTCTTTTGCATATGCAATTTCTTCTTCACGTGACCACTTCCATTCACGTACAGGCGCAATCACTTCTAAGTAAGGATTTAATGCTTGAATAGAAACTTCAAAACGAACTTGATCATTCCCCTTTCCTGTACATCCGTGTGCAACTGCAGTTGCGCCTTCTTGTTCTGCGATTTCTACTAATTTCTTCGCAATAAGCGGACGAGATAATGCAGAGACAAGAGGGTATTTCCCTTCGTATAATGTGTGTGCTTGCATCGCCATCAATGCATATTCATTCGCAAATTCTTCTTGGACATCCACCATATATGATTTAATTGCACCTACTGAAAGTGCCTTTTCTTTCACAAACCCTAAGTCTTTCCCTTCCCCTAAATCTAAACAAAGTGCGATAATATCATAATTCTTCTCTTGTAACCATTTAATTGCAACGGAAGTATCAAGACCTCCGGAATATGCTAATACAACTTTTTTCTTCTCCATTTTGCATCCCCCCAAAGAATAAATATTCATTTTCTTTTATAATAATTCACACTTTACCACCTTTCACAAAATGTATCAAGAGTCATTTTCAAATTTTTTCAAACAATTTCGTCGAACTTCTTTCTGTTTTTCTGTACAATATAAGCAGGACAACGGGGGTGAACTTATGGAAAATTATTTCTTATACGATGAACATCTAGGAATTGAAATTCCGCATTTACAAGAAGACTGGGAAGAAATCCCCGAAAAAATGCAACATGCTATTTTACTAAAATGGGAACAAGTTCGCGGGAAAATTCCTGATCGTATAAAAGAACTTGAGCACTATATTAATACAAAACAACATTATTTAAATAATGAAGAAGACTTCGAAGTTTCTTGTAAACTAAATTCAGAAATTGCCGATCTTGCTTCTATCATTAATGACCTTTGGCTTTGGTATCGACTCACTCAAAATGTATCTGAGGGGAAAGCACACCAATGAAAAAAGCATGCCCCTCAATTACTTTGGGTCATGCTTTTTTGTCGTAACAAGATTTACAATATATCTCTTGTGCTGTTTTCGCCAAACATACATCAAATGGACCAACTAATATACTTCTTTCTTTCGGCAACTTTACAAAAGCAACAAGCTCTTCTTCATATTGAATTTTTTTCTGACATGAAATGCATATTAATTCTTTTCTTTTGAACATGTCTTTTAGCATCTCTTCACTCTCCCCTTCATCTATCTATATTAATATACTCTCATAATAGTTAAGGATTGTAAAAAAATGACACATTCCGAATCGAATGCTTCATATACTATGTACAAAAGGAGGTCTCAAACCTATGCGCGCTTTCGTTATTATCGCTTTAACTTTTTTAAGTGTGATTAGTTGGGATGCGTTTTTTAAAGATAAAAATGATGAAAAGAATACAACTGAATAAAACCCTTTTTTTCTTACTTATTGGACAAACCTTTACAAACTGTCCAATCCTCCAAAATAACTTAGGCTTTTCTACAAAAATATTTAAACATAACATTTTTTGTAGATTCCCTCCGTTTATTGTCGGTTTCCATCCGCATACATTTTTTAAAAGTATGATATAATAGTATAAATCTTGAAGGAAGGGATTTTGATATCATGATCGCTCGAAGGAGCATGTGGCATCGTATTGACGAATCATACACATAGCGTATTTTTCAGCTCAGATACTTTAGTCTAGCGAAAAAAATACGAGAGTGGGGAAATTATGATTGCCCGAAGGATAATTTGGCAAAAAAAAGACTCTTCTTACACATAGCGTTTTGTTTAGGACTTAATTGTTACTAACTAAACAAAACAAAGAAGAGCAGGATTGCTAAATGACGAATCCTACTCCACGTTTTGTTTAGTCGTTTTAAGACTTAAACTAAAACGAAGGTAGGGAGAATTGATGGACGAGAGGATTATTCGTTATTTCTTCAGCGACATATAGCGTAGTTAGTTTTTTCGTAAACTAACTGAAAGCTACATGTGAGCTCGTAGTTAGTTTACAACACAAAAAGGACTACTAACTACGGAAAGAAGGAATAACGATGAGGAACATCCAAAGTCGGCAAATTATTAAAGAAATTTTTATGGTTTTAATCGGTTCATTTATTTTAGCAGCAGCGCTATATCATATTCACTTTCAAAACCACTTAACAGAAGGTGGATTTGTAGGAATTGCACTATTCATTCAAAACTTTTATGATATTTCACCATCTATTTCAACTGTATTAATGGATATCCCAATTATTTTACTGTGTGCTTCATTTTTAGGTAAAAAAATGGTTGGCTATTCATTCTTAGGTTCAATTTCATTCGGAGTATTTTATTCCTTTATGGAAAATTATTCTCCATTTACGGTAGATTTATCAAATAACTTATTTATAGCTGCAGTAGTTGGCGGTGCGTTAGCTGGTATTGGACTCGGTTTTATATTGCGATTTGGCGGTGCAACCGGTGGAGACGATATTTTAACAATTGTATTAAGTAAACGAACTCGTTTTACAATTGGGCAAATTTTCTTCGTCTTTGACGCGATTGTTCTTGCGCTTTCATTATATTATTTAAATTGGACTGAAATTGCTTTTACTATTCTTTCGATTGCCGTACAGGCCAAAACATTAGATTTAATTTATTATCCAAAAACAGAAAAAACAGCAGAAAAGCAGCCAGTATCTGTTCCAATGTCAAAAAAACATGCAACAAATTAAAAAAGCGAAAGGCTTCGGCCTCTCGCTTTTTTTACGCTCTTTTTTCTTTCTCGACTATATGGCGCACTTGATAAAATCTATTTGCAAATTCAGTAACATTTCTTGTTAAACGATAATTCACTGTAGATCCAATTGCCATTCCAATTACCGGAATACCTTGGAATAATTTACGACGAAGAGCATAAATCGAAAATGTCTTCAAAATTTGTTTTAACACAACTTCAGTAGAAGCTGTTTGTAACACCGCTTCGTCTCCTTCATAAAAGAACGAATCTTCTTGTTCCAGCTCTTGCAATAAATTGTACCATGCGTATTGCTGAAGTCTTCCTGGTAGTAATGACGCGTGAAACACCTTTAACGCAAGCATCATTTCATATGGCTTGTTCACATCATGCCCAAATGATGTTGCAATAAGTTGGACCGCCTTCACATTTAACGCGATCATAACCGGAAAATCCGCCGTTAATAATAATAAACCTCCAGCACCTGTCGCCCCGCCTTGCACAAATGAATATAGACGATGACGTGCTGTTTGCTGCTCTGCTATGTATGTTAACTGATCAATAGACAATGCTTTCAAATCTTCAAGCTGTTCAATCGATTCATCAAATAATCTCGATGTTCCTAAAATCCGATTACGTGCATCTAACTGTGCTTGTGAACTTTGAATAAATGCATGCAAATGAAAGAGCCATCCATCTGCTTTCGTGAAGAATTCTTTTCGCTTTTTCTCAGGTAATTTCGCAACTGTAGTATGTAACCATTTATCAAACACTTTTTGAAAATCGGTCGCTTCTTGCTCAACTAATTGCGCTTCCCATTCTTTTATATTGTCTAAAATGGCTTGTTCTCGCTTCGATCGCATCGTAACAACCACCTCGTTCGATTTTTTTCTATTGTAACATATTTCTGCTTATTCTTTACAAATATGCTTGTATATCTCTTTTCACATACCCTTTATGAGTGACATAAAATAATAGCAAAAAGGATGAGATGCTTCACATGAATCTATCCAATCTAAAACAAAAGTATAATGCAGTATTCAGCTTAGGACAAAACTGTTGGCCTGCTTGGGCATTATATCAATTAGAATTATCACCATTTTTTGGCGTTATTGATTTTATGCTAAGTCCTTCATTAACGAAAGTAAATTTATTATTACAAAATCGATTTGACCGTTTTTTAAATTTCGAAAATCTATCCTTCATCTCATTTTGGGATGATGATGCCAAATTAAGATTAAGGGACAACCTTTATGAAATTGACTCCTGTCATGACTTTAAAACAGATGTAAACACACCAACTTCTTGGCCTTCTTATACAGAAATTAAGTTAAACTATGAACATCGAATTAATCGTTTTCTAACTACAATTGAAACGGCAGAATCCATATTGTTTATTCGAACTGGAGGAACATATGAAGAAGCATGTTCCCTAGAACAAATTTTATCTCAAATCGTTACACATACATTCTCTGTCCTATTACTAATTCCTGCCGATATACCAACTATCACCCAAGAAGATTGGGGATTACAACATACTTGCGTTATGAAATGTCCTATTATGGATGTATACCAATACAATGAAGCATTTTGGAAAGAGTTATTTGATGGAATTACAGTTAGACCGCACACTTAAATACACGATACTTTTATCACACCATACATTATAATCGTCCTTATACGAAACAAATAAGGAGTGATTCTATATGTATCCACGTGCAAAGGCTTTCGGTCTTGCTGTACATCAGGATCGCCTTCTCGTACAAGAATATCATACAGAAGGCGAAACATATTATCGTCCTCTTGGCGGTTCCATTGAATTTGGTGAAAAATCAGCACATACTGTTATTCGGGAGTTTAAAGAAAAGCTTCATACGGAGATAGAAATCATCAATTATTTAGGTTGTTTAGAAAATGTCTTTCATCTAGATGGGGCATTGGTCATGAAATCATTCAACTATATTCTTTGCGTTTATTAGACACATCACTATATGAAATGAAAATATTAAATATACAAGATGAGCAAACAGTAGCGTATGCGAAATGGATTCCTATTACGGCATTCATTCAGAAAGAAAAAATATTATATCCGGATGGAGTTTTAAAATATATCCAAAAGAAAAAAGACGAAATCCTATAGGATCTCGTCTTTCTTTTCATATATTAACCAATATCTCCAAGACGTAGTACGTCACGAGCAATCATAACTTCTTCGTCAGTTGGAATTACGATAATTTTTACTGGAGAGTGTGGGAAGCTGATGAATGCTTCTTCACCGAATACGTTATTACGTTTTACATCGAAGTATACGCCCATGTACTCAAGGCCTTCTAATACGCGCTCACGAATAATCGCACTGTTCTCACCTACACCAGCTGTAAAGATGATTGCGTCTACACCTTTCATACGAGCTGTGTAAGAACCGATGTATTTGTGGATACGGCTTACGAATACATCAAGTGCTACTTTCGCACGGTGGTCGCCTTCTTCTTCTTTCGCAATGATGTCACGTAGGTCACTAGAGTAACCAGTAAGACCTAACATACCACTCTTCTTGTTTAATACGTTAACTACTTCTTCTACTGTTTGGCCTGTTTTTTCCATGATGTATGGAATTAACGCAGGGTCAAGGTTACCAGAACGTGTACCCATTGTTACACCAGCAAGTGGAGTGAAGCCCATAGAAGTATCGATAGATTTACCGCCTTCTACTGCTGCGATACTTGCACCGTTACCTAAGTGACAAGAAAGTAAGCTTAAGCTTTCAATTGGACGACCTAATAATTCAGCCGCACGCTCAGTTACATATTTATGAGAAGTTCCGTGGAAACCGTATTTACGGATGCCGAATTT
The DNA here is from genome assembly GCF_022662595.1 of Bacillus cereus group sp. BfR-BA-01524. Lineage (NCBI taxonomy): Bacteria > Bacillati > Bacillota > Bacilli > Caryophanales > Bacillaceae > Bacillus > Bacillus cereus group sp. BfR-BA-01524. Next base: position 64,499 of record NZ_JAKUDW010000007.1, read on the forward strand.
TTCATAGTACTCATATGGTAAGCTGTATAGGAATGCAGATTCCGGCATTGTTTGGTGGAATGCTGTATCGAATACTGCTACTGCTGGTACGTTTGGTAATACTTCTTTGAATGCTTTAATACCAACAACGTTTGCTGGGTTATGAAGTGGTGCTAAATCGCTTAATTCTTCGATATCAGCTAATACTTCATCAGTAATTAAAACAGAGTCAGCAAATTTTTCGCCGCCGTGAACAACACGGTGACCGATACCGCCAATCTCATCTAAAGATTTAACGATTCCGTTTTCAGTTAATTTTTTAAGAAGCATATTAACTGCTACTGCGTGATCTGGAATGTTTGTAATTTCTTTTTGTTTTTCGCCATCTACAGTAATAGTGAAGATACTATCTTCTAAACCGATACGTTCTACTAAACCTTTTGTTAATACTGTTTCACTTGGCATTTCAAATAATTGGAATTTTAAGGAAGAGCTTCCTGCGTTAATCGCGATGATTTTTGACATCTAGTCTTTCGCCCCTTTTTCTCTTGGTAGTTGTGTGGATGTTTCCACAAACCGCTCGATTTTATCTAATCAAATTTACTAAATATGAAAACGTTTCATCATTAGCAAATTTTATACTCACGATTTTAATTTAAACATCGTCCGACATATATTTCAAGTGAAAAAATTGTAACACCAAGAAAAAATATATATTACAGATTTCAAAAAAATTCAGTTAAATCTAGTATATATTTAAAAATATGACATATTATATAAAACTGTACTACATAAATCACTAACTCTGTTACATATACCCAACTTTATTTATGTGTTGCAAACCAAGTATTTAATTGATCCATAATATTCTCCATCGCCTTCATGTTAGAGAATTTAGGCAACTCCACTAATAACGCCTGTTTTGGCATTGTTACATTAGAGCCTTTCTTTTGGAGAACAAATATACTTTTTGCATTTTTCTCGTTTTTAAACATGGAAACAGGAAGCTGTAATAACCCTTGAATAAAGCATGTTTCTTTAATAAATGCATGTAATTTTGGTGCCTGGTCACTTTCAAAAATAAAGTTTGGTACTAAGAAGAATAAGTACCCGCCCTCTTTCGTATGTTTCACACTTTGTTCAATAAATAAGTGATGGGCATACGACATTCCTTCATCTGCTTTTAATTTATATTCACTTGCACCGATTTCGTTTGGATAGTAACCAATCGGTAAGTCTGAAACGACTGCATCAACTGGATCGATATAAAGTGGTGCTAGTCCATCTTGATGGAAGAATTCGATTGCATGCTTTTGTAAATTTGCATTTACTAAAGCAAGTTTAATTAGCACTTCATCCACTTCTACACCAAATCCACTCATTGTTAGTCCTTCTTTGGCGCTATTAAACACTGTAGTCATTAAATTTCCTGTTCCAATTGCAGGATCTAAAACTGTAATTTCGTTTTGACCTTGCATAAATTTATGGAATAAGTAACTCATGAACATTCCAACTGCATCAGGCGTCATTTCATGATTCGCTTGTACGCCTTCTTTCATTCCTTTTAAGATGGCTAACTGAAATGCTTTACGAATTTCTTCACCTTTATATGTTTCTTCATTAAACGTACTATATTCACGATTCAGCCTTTCAATTGCTGATTCGGATAATTCCTCTTGTAAAATCGCTCCCTCAAACAAGTTATCACCTGTTTCTACAAGCGCCTCTAAATATGTCACATCTAATTCTTTACGTAAAACTACCGCAGAAGAATCAAAAATAGAAAATAATGTTTCCACTGTCTGACTCACGTACATTCCTCCTTCTCTCTTTTACACATAACTTATATCATACCACAAAGTGATTTTTTCCAAAAAGAAAAAGCGACCTCCTGTAAAGAGCTCCCTCTCAAGTTATATATGATATAACGTTTTTTCTCATATATCGGCACCGTTACGCAGCGATATATGAGAAAAAACGACCTCTTTATAAGAGGTCATTTCCTTCACATTACTTTGCAGATTTAGCTGCTTCTAATGCTGCTTCATAGTTTGGATGGCTTGTACCTTCGCCTACGTATTCTACGTAAACTACTTTGTCATTGCTATCTACTACGAATACTGCACGAGCAAGTAAACGAAGTTCTTTCATTACTAAGCCGTAAGCTTCACCGAATGAAAGGTCACGGTGGTCAGAAAGTGTTACAACATTTTCTAAACCGTTTGCTGCACACCAGCGTTTTTGAGCGAATGGTAAATCAGCGCTAATTGTTAATACTTTCGCGTTTTCAATACCTGCTGCATCTTGGTTAAAACGACGTGTTTGTGCATCACACACACCTGTGTCGATTGAAGGTACAACACTAATTAATTTTACTTCGCCTTTGTATGTTTCTAAACTTACTGGAGATAAGTCGTTTGCTAATACTTGGAAGTTTGGCGCTTGATCGCCAACTTTAACTTCTGTTCCAACTAAAGTCATTGGATTACCTTTAAAAGTTACGTTTGCCACTTGAAAATCCTCCCTTATTTAAACAAAATATGTACAATGTAAATGATAGTTTGTCCCTATCGATAATGCAAATAAAATCGCTTTATTTACAAAAAAATAAAAGAAGCTAACCTATTGATTAGCTTCTTTATTCGTTAAATTTGAAATTCAGGATCATCTTCTTTTCGTTTATCCATCATTTCTTTCACTTTATCAACAGCTTGTGGCGCTAATTCAATTATTTTATCGATGACGTGTGTTTGTTTATCTAAGTGCAATACTTTCACACCATCTCCATTTATAACAAGAAAGGCAACAGGATTAATAGAAACTCCTCCTCCACTTCCTCCGCCAAATGGATGACGGCCTGAATGTTCTACTCTACCAAATTCACTTCCACCAGCAGCAAATCCGAAACTTACTTTCGAAACTGTAAGAATTACACTTCCATCTGCCGCTTTAATTGGGTCACCAACAATTGTATTTACATCAGTCATTTGTTTTAAATGCTGCATTGCGGTTGTCATTAAACCTTGAATTGGATGGTCCATTCTATATCCCCCCTATGCTTGAACAGAGTTTTTTTCCATGCCAGATCTTTGCTGCCTCATAAATATGAGTAATTTCACCGCTGTTTTTACAGTACGGAATATACGAAAAGATGCTGTTAACTCACATCTCGATGCAAATCCCTTCCCTTGAAAAACAGGTGTAATTTCAAATTCTGGTACGTCAACAATATGCATATATTGTCCGACAACTCCAGCAGCCATTCCTTTTGTCCCCCATGCATATCCAGTGACAATTCCAGTACTAGCTGCGTCGCCTGCTCCAATTTGTGTATGCCATCTCCAACCATTGATTTTCACTCGTTTGAGAAAATCTTTAACGATAGTATGAACGTCTTGCAGCTTTTTTATCAGTTCACCTATGCTGTCAAGTTGCGCCATAATTTTATTATCTAGTCCGCCGTCCTTTTCAGCTTTTTCGATTTTTTGTCCTGTCTTTTTCTGCTGTTTTTCAATTCTTTCCAACACGTCAAATGTATATCGAATCATCCATATTTTCACTTGAAATAAACATTGCTTTTCCATTTCTGAATATAAAAATGTCACCTTAAGCGATATTTTCGACAATAGTATAAGCAAAATAAAAAGGAGAAGAATTATTATTCCAATTATGAGCCACTTCATACGTATCATCCTTTCACTCCGTACCCATTATCGACAAGTTTATTCATCATTAAACAGAGTTTCATAAGATTGAATATAAAAATTTTTCTAAAAATAAAAAGGTATTTTGACAATTTGTATCGAAATATATTATTTGAACATATCATCAGAGAACGGACTCTAATGATATGTAGCACGAAAAACAGAAAATTTAACTGCAGTGGAGGGATACATAATGGCAGATCGTCGCAATTTATTTTTCTTTTATGGTGATGACAAAGCAACGCTCGTTGAAAAAATGAAACCAATCTATCGTATTTTAGAAGAGAATGGATTTACCATATTAGATCATCCAAAAAATGCAAACGCTATCGTCAGTGTTGGAGATGATGCAACCTTCTTACAAGCCGTTCGTAAAACTGATTTTAGAGAAGATTGCTTATACGCAGGGATTTCTACGAAAGATGAAATTTCGTTCTACTGCGATTTCCACATTGATCACATCGATACAGCCCTTCAAGAAATTACAAAAAATGAAATTGAAGTGCGCAAATATCCAACAATTCAGGTAGATGTAGATCATGGTACATCTTTCTATTGTTTAAATGAGTTCTCATTACGTTCTAGCATTATTAAAACATTCGTTGTAGATGTTCACGTTGATGATTTATACTTCGAAACATTTAGAGGGGACGGTTTAGTTGTTTCTACCCCAACAGGAAGTACAGCTTACAATAAATCATTGCATGGTGCAGTTGTTGACCCACTTATTCCATGTTTCCAAGTAAGCGAACTAGCATCTTTAAACAACAACACTTACCGTACGCTCGGTTCACCGTTCATTTTAAATCATAAGCGTACATTAACTTTAAAACTAAGACCAGACGGTAACGATTATCCTGTTATCGGCATGGATAACGAAGCGCTTAGCATTAAACAAGTTGAAAAAGCTGTTGTACGCTTAAGCGATAAACAAATTAAAACAGTTAAATTAAAAAACAATTCTTTCTGGGAAAAAGTACAGAGAACGTTTTTATAGGATTAAAATAACCGCAGAATTATGGGATCCCATAATTCTGCGGTTATTTATCTCTCTAACTATTAGTTGCTATTTTTGTCAGTAAGTCGATATATTTCAATAATTGCTCATATATTTTCACATACCTTTTCTATAGACAACCTGCCCATCTATTACGGTCATTTCTGCTTGTACTTCTTTTATTTCTTCTGCCTCAATTTCAAAAATATTGCGGTCTAATATTGTAAAGTCTGCTTCATATCCTTTTGTAATTTGCCCTCGCTTCTCTTCTTTTCCGATTGCATAGGCACTTCCTGTTGTAAATAGAGAAACAGCCTCATATACCGTTAATCTTTCCTCAGGCATATAGCATACACCGTCAATAAAACTTCTACGTGTAACAGCGCTATATATGCCTAAAAATGGATTTACTTGTTCAATAGGAGCATCTGAGCCACCATTACAATGTAGTCCTGCTTCCAGCAATGTCTTCCAAGCATACGCATAACGAAGACGGTGTTCTCCCAGTTTTTCAATGACTGACGGAAAATCTGATGAAAGAAAGACTGGCTGTATATCAATAATGGCTTGCAAGTTTTTCATTCTTTCAATCAACTCTTCACGAGCAAGCTGACAATGAATAATGCGGTCACGTAACCCTTCTGCTGGTGGATATAATTCGAGTGCATCAATGACATATTCAAGCGATAAGTCACCGATAGTATGAATCGCAACTGGCATATGTAAGTCTCGTGCTTTCTTCACTAATTCTGCAAGTTCTTCACGTGAGAAAATTGCAACCCCATTCGTTTCCTTCGCATCTTCATACGGTTCACTTAATAATGCTGTTCTTCCGCCAAAAGAGCCGTCAGAAAAGATTTTCATTGCCCCAAATTCAATATAATGTTCATTTTCATATTCTTTTCGTTCATGTGCTACTTCATGATGAACGAGCAAATGGGCTTTAAATGGCATTTCTTTTATAACATGAGAAAACGCATTATGCGTTTTTCTAAAACCACCATAGTAATTTAAATCTTCCGTATGCCCGCCAATGAGGCCGTATTGCCAACAATCTTTAATCGCTGTTTGCAAAGCTCTTTGTAAATACGCTTCATCAATTTCAGGCTGAACATGTTTAATTAATTCTTGTCCTTGTTCATATAAAAGTCCTGTTAACTTATTTGATGAATCCCTGCCGATTTTCCCGCCTTTTGGATTTTGCATCGCTTCTGTTATGTTCGCTTCTTGCAGTATGTATGAATTCACCCATGTAACGTGACGACAAACTCGCTTTAATAAAATGGGATGTTCCTTCGAAATTTCATCTAAATCACGCGCATGAACATTTTTCGTATCTGTAAAGTTATTTTCATTCCATCCTTCTCCAATAATCCAAGATCCCTTTGGAGCTTCTTCCACTCGCTTCTGGACAAGAGTAAGCACTTCTTTGTAAGATGTAAAATTTGATAAATCTAGACGGAGTAACCTCTCTCCATGACCAATAAGATGCATATGACTATCAACGAGACCTGGGATCATTGTTTTGCCTTCTAAATCATACAATTTCCCCACCGAATATTGGGCTTCTAGCTCTTCTTTACTCCCAATATCAACGATTATGCCGTTTTCAACGTAAATCGCATCCGCTGTTTCAGTTTCTTCCTTCATCGTGTAAATAGTGCCGCCGTACCAAATTTCTCCCATATATTTCATCTCCTCTACTTTATTGTATAGAAAAAAGCACCATTTCAAAACATGGTGCTTTTCCAAAAATTAATTTTGTTCAGTAGGGTTCGTTGTAATTTGCCATTCAATATTAAATTTATCTTTTACTTGTCCGTATGCTGGGCTCCAGAATGTCTCTTGAAGTGGCATGATAACCTCTCCACCTTCTTGTAACTTATCGAATACTTCTTTTGCTTTTTCTGCATTACTAATTTGAATTGCGATTGTTACTTGAGATCCGATTGCATGCCCTTGACCTGGGAATGTATCAGAAATCATAAGTTCCGTATTACCAACTTTTAAAGTAGCATGTAAAACGCGCTCTTTCGCTTCAACTGGAATCGGGTATTCTGGATTTTCAGGCATGTCACCAAAAGTTTGCATGACTTCTACTTTTGCATCTAAAGCCTCTGTATAAAACTGTACAGCTTCTTGCCCACTACCATCTAAAACTAAGTACGGATTAATACCTAAAATCATACGGACACCTCTTTTTTAAGTTTATAAAATCGAACTTGTGTTCGTTTTTATATTATCATTGTTTTGCATTTCATTCAACTATTTACTTCACTGTTTTCAAAATTATTTTGACGGAATCTCCATCTCTTGTTTTCTAAGTTCAATACGGCGAATTTTTCCAGAAATCGTTTTTGGTAGTTCATCTACAAATTCAATTTTGCGAGGGTATTTATATGGTGCAGTGAGTTCTTTGACGTGTTGTTGGAGTGTTGGAATTAAAGTTTCTTCGTTCTTTTCTATATTCTCTCTTAATACGATAAATGCCTTCACGACACTTCCGCGAATTTCATCAGGACTTGCGACAACCGCACATTCTCTTACATAAGGATGTTTTACAAGCGCATCCTCTACTTCAAACGGCCCGATTGTATAACCAGAGCTAATAATGATATCATCACCACGTCCTTCAAACCAGAAGTAGCCGTCTTCATCTTTCTTCGCTTTATCACCTGTAATGTAATAATCACCGCGGAATTGCATCGCTGTACGCTCATCGTCTTTATAATATTGTTTAAAGAGGGCCGGCGTTTCAATGTGAACTGCAATATCACCAACTTCACCTACTTTAACTGGAATACCTTCCTCATTTACGATATCGACATGGTTACCTGGCGTTGGTTTCCCCATTGATCCTGGTCTAATATCCATCCCTTTCATTACACCAACAAGTAGTGTATTTTCCGTTTGCCCATAGCCGTCTCTTACTGTAATATCAAAGTGCTTTTGGAATGTTCCAATGACTTCTCTATTTAACGGCTCACCTGCGGATACAGCGCTATGTAACGCCTCTAAATTGTACTCGCTTAAATCTTCTACCTTTGCCATTAATCTATACTCAGTCGGTGTACAACAAAGCACATTCACCTTATTATCGCCTAATAAATTTAAATACGTTTTCGGTTCAAACTTACCGTTGTATACAAATCCTGTTGCCCCTGAACCGAGAGTTGCTAAAAACGGGCTCCAAATCCACTTTTGCCACCCTGGACTAGCCGTTGCCCATACAACATCATTCTCTTCAATTCCGAGCCAATTTGGGGCGCTTGTACGTAAATGAGCGTATGCCCACGCGTGCGTATGAACGACACCTTTCGGGTTTCCTGTCGTCCCTGACGTGTAAGATAAAAAGACCATATCTTCTTTATCTGTTTTCGCCATTTCTAACATGTCACTTTCTGTTTCTAATGCTGTCTTTAAATTGATCCATCCGTCTACTGACTGCTCGCTCAGGACGAATTTTTGAAGAGATTCCATTGCTTCTATATCATCAAACTGTCCAATGTACGGCTCATAGCTTACTATCGCTTTTACTTCTCCATGTCCAATTCGATATTCGATATCTTTTTTACGCAACATTTCCGAACTTGGAATTACGACAAATCCTGCTTTAATCGCAGCGATATACGTCATGTAAGCTTCAATTAAACGTGGCATCATAATAAGGAGCTTGTCCCCTTTTTGTAAGCCACTTTTTATAAAAGCGTTTCCAATTTTATTTGCACCTTGCATTAATTCAAAATATGTAACTTCTCGTCTATTCCCTTTATCATCTTGCCAAATTAAAGCAAGCTTCTCTTTATCGTCTGTATATTTCTCTATTTCTGAAACTAAATTATAAGATGGTGGTGCCAACAATTCCTCTCTCTTCATAAACATCCTCCTTTTTCTTTATGCCTCCCTTATATAATAAAGAATTTTCAGTAAATTTTGAACCCTCTTCTTTTGACAATTTTTTTATGCTTTTGTCGAAATGAATTTATACTAATATGAACAACAAAAAGAAAGAGCGGGAAAACCCGCTCTTTCTAAGCCATCGTATATGGGATTATTTTTGGAAACCGCCTAATTGTTGCTCAGCTAGTGAAACTAGACGTTTTGTAATTTCGCCACCAACAGAACCGTTAGCGCGAGATGTTGCATCAGCTCCAAGTTGAACACCAAACTCTTGAGCGATTTCGTACTTCATTTGATCTAATGCTGCTTGAGCACCAGACACTGCTAATTTATTTGTGCTTGCCATGTTGTATCACCTCCTTGTGAGTATAGAGTGTGATAAACAACATGACTTCATACATGTTTTAGATATGGTAATTTATGGTTTTAGAAAAGTTCTTCGAATTTTTCTTCTTCCGCCACTACTTCAACCGTTTGTAATACCATTGTTTCTTTGTTCGCTACAGCTTCTTCGATTAATGGTGTGAAATCGTATTTCGCTTCAAATCGATTTGCTTTTTCACGCTTCGGCTTCGTCGCTGGACTAGCTGGTGTGAATACTGTACAGCAATCTTCGTATGGACGAATTGAAATATCATACGTGCCGATTTCTTCAGCAATTTTAATAATTTCTAATTTATCCATCGTAATAAGCGGACGAATAACTGGGTAGTTTGTTACTTCGTTAATCGTATGCATGCTATCTAATGTTTGGCTTGCTACTTGTCCAAGACTTTCACCAGTTGTGATTGCAAGTGCGTTACGCTCCTCAGCAATCTGCTCTGTAATACGCATCATCATACGGCGCATAACCGTCATTGAATAGCTAGATGGGATTTCTTTATTAATCGTTTTTTGCACTTCTGTAAACGGAACAAGGTGAAGCGTTACACGTTTACAGTATTTCGTTAACTCTTGTGCTAAATCGATTACTTTTTGTTTTGCACGCTCACTTGTGAAAGGTGGGCTATGGAAGTGAACTGCTTCCACAGATACGCCGCGTTTCATCGTTAAGTACGCTGCTACTGGGCTATCTATACCACCAGAAAGAAGTACCATTACTTTTCCGCCAACACCAACTGGTAAACCGCCAGCTCCCATATGCTCACCACACATAATATAGCTGTAACCACTGCGAATTTCTACACGTACATTCACATCTGGATTATGGACGTCTACTGTGATATCCTCTGTATTTTCTAAAATGTGCCCACCGATTTCTGGAAGTAACTCCATCGTCTTCATTGGGAATCGCTTATCAGAACGGTGCACTGTAATTTTAAATGTTTTCACATCATCTTTTACTTGTAAGAAAGCTGCTAATGCACCTTTTTTAATATCTTCTAATTCTGATGGTACTTTCATCGCTAAGTTAAACTTATGAATACCAAATACGCCTTTCAATCTTTCAGAGATTGCTTCATGATCTTCACCATTTAACTGGATGTACATACGGTCATGCGTTGCATCAATTTTAATATTTGGAAACTTTTTCAGTTTGAACTTCACGTTATCTTTTAATGTGCTTACAAATTTAGAACGGTTTTTACCTTTTGTCGTCATTTCTCCGTAACGCACTAAAATATATTCATATGTCATCATATTTCTTTACCTCATCACTTCATATAATTTTGGCATCGTCTCTTTTACAATACCTTCAAATTGTTTTACTTCTTCCATCGTGTTGTCTGGTGCCAAACTAATACGAATAGCGCTTGCAGCTGCTGCATGCGGCACTCCCATTGACACTAACACTCTGCTCACTTCATTTGCTTTTGAAGAACAGGCAGACTTCGTCGATACATATACACCGTGCTCTTCTAAAGCATGAACGACTACTTCTGGTTTTAAACCAACAAATGATACATTTAAAATGTGCGGTGCTGCATATGCAAGCGATGTATTAATCGTCACATCTTCCATCTCTTTAAAGAAGCTGACAAGCTCTGCTTGTAAACTTTGCAAATGAGCTACCTTTTCTTTCACTTGTTCCATTGTCATGCGAAGTGCTTTCACCATTGCTACAATGCCAGGTAAATTCTCTGTACCAGAGCGATACTTAAACTCTTGTTGACCACCTGATAAAATCGGATCTAATCTTACGCCATCACGTATATAAAGAAGACCCGTTCCTTTTACACTGTGGAATTTATGTCCAGATATTGAGCAAAGATCAATATGAGAAGCATATAAATCAAGCGGTACTTTTCCTATCCCTTGTACATGATCTACATGGAATCTTATTTTCGGATGATTCGATAATAACGTTCCAATTTCAGCAACGGGCTGAATTGCTCCAGTTTCGTTGTTCACATGAATAATTGATACAAGAATCGTATCTTCACGAAGTGCTCGTTTTACATCCTCTACCGATACAACACCATGCTCGTTAACCGGTAAATATGTTACATCAAATCCGAGTTCTTCTAATTGCTTATATGCCTCAAACACAGACGCGTGTTCAATATTTGTTGTAATGATATGTTTGCCGCGCGAACGATTCCTCATTGCTATCCCTTTAATCGCAAGGTTGTTCCCTTCCGTTCCACCTGATGTGAAAATAATTTCAGAAGGTTTAACGTGAAGAAGCTGCGCTGCAATCGTTCTTGATTGTGTTAATAGACGCTCTGCCTCTCCTCCAAGCGAATGAATAGAAGAAGGATTACCAAAATATTTCCCAGCAACCGTCACGTACGATTGAAGAGCTTCTGGATATGGCTTCGTCGTCGCACTATTATCAAAATAGATCATCGTTCTTCCCCTTTCAGCGCTATCACATCATATAATCATATCATAAATACGTGTCATTACGCTAAGACTACGCAAAGGTTCCGTTTTATCCCGATTAGTGAAGAATAATAATTAGTGAGATCCCCACACTGATTACAGTTTCACTTTATTTTGAAACGAATAACCTTACTGTATTCCGCTATTCATTATAGCAACATCGCCTGCAAAATTACACAAAAAAACAAACCCTTTTATGAAAGGGTTTGTTCATTGTCTACATATTCAGCTATTTTTTGAACAACACCAGGTTCAAGTTGCTCTAGTACAGAAGCGGCTTGTTCTAAAGCTGCATCGTATTGATATTCACGGAATAATTTCTCCGCATAATTTAAGCTTTCTGCAAGGCTTTCATCATGACTGCGGTAACGGTTACCGTATTGAATTAATTTTTCAACTAAATACGCTTGTCCAATTAACTCTTCTGTCATTTCAGCTACACCGTTCACAGTTGTGTATGCTTCTTCTAAACTGCTATTTACAGCGTTCATATTTAACGGCTTCACTTCTAATTGTTCATATACAGCTTGCATTGCCATTTGCCCTCTTTTTAAATCTTCCATAATACTCTCTGGAAGACCTGGCAAATTCGACTTTTGCATAAAGCGTTTCGTTTCGAAAATAGTATTTCGCATTTCTTGTAACTTCTCACGCGCTTCAAATTCTTCTTTACGCATCGTTTGCAGCATTTCTTTATATTCTGCATGAAGTACTTTTAACGTTTCACATTGCTCATAAACCTCTTCTAGTTCCTCACGAATAATAGAGAAGGCAATATCTTGTTCAGCAACGCGTAATTGTAGCATTTCAAAACGTTTCGTTAAAATGTGCATTTGCTTTTCAATTACTTTTTGAGATTCAATATCCTTATCTTGCAATTGATAGCTTTGTTTCACAAGTTGTGTTTCTGTTTTCGTTTCAATCGTTTCGATACGTATTTCTTCTAAGTCTTCATAAACAGAAAGTGTTTTTTGCTCCACATAATGTCTCGCATGCACCTCTTGCTCAAGTTGATCATAGAAACCATCTAAACGAGTTTTTAAGTCTTCCACTTTTTCAGCCGCTTCTGTTATATGAAGCTCCTGTATATCCATTAAACATGTGTTTAGTTGTGTCGTCATATCGCGAACTTCTTTAGGGATTTCCAAATACTCTAATACATAACCTTGTCTTACCATATCATTATGTCCGTGTAATAAATCTTCCAGTTGAACTGGTAGCGTCGCTTGACACTCTACTAATAAATCTGGAATTTGGTGAATAATGATTTCTAAACTTGCTAAACCTTCTTCTAAACTAATAACAATTTCTCTCGCTTTTAAGTAGTCACCATTATCTGTTGCTTCTTCAAAGCTTTTAAATTTATTAGATTCAGCATCTAGCATCTCTTCGATTTTCTGCTCTGCTGCTCCATACATATGTCTATGAGCAAGAACACTCTTTTTCATACTACGATATGTATCACGTAACCCTTCAATTTCCGAGCTATTTTTCTCATGGCTTTCTAACAATTGCTGTAATTCATTTAAAACACCTGTAATACGATTATCAGCGTCATCTAAACCACTTATGGATTCGTTCATCGCATGCTTTGCTTTTCGGAAGGAGAATTGCGAGGCGAATTTTCGCGCTTGCGCTAAATCTTTGTCAGCTTTCGGAAGGGTTGTTGATACAATTTCATCCCATTCTTCACGCCATTTACCAAACAGTTCTTCTGTTTGACCCGTCATGTTTAAATCTTTTACCCGTTTTAGTTCATCTGCCACAGGTTTATCTTTTATCTCTTGTTTCCACTGCTCTAGTGCTTCAATATCTTTATATGAACGATTTCTTATCACAAGCTCTATCATGAGCAGCACTAGAATAGAGCTTACTACAATGATAACGATCGTCAGGATAGAATCCATGCAAAAAAGCCTCCTAGTTATATCTCTTTTTTTGTCCGTTCCGTTTATGAAATGGAAGGCATTATGTATAAAAAGGGAATTCCCCTATATTTAACAACTAACAATGTACTAATCATACCATGTAATGGCTTGTTTTTGACCTAGTTTTTTTTAAAATTTCATGTTTCTTTCAATGCGATTGTAATCTTTCTCAATATTCCGCCTACCTCACTACCTATCCTCAAATGATTGTAATAACAAACAATCTTTCGTATGAGATACGAAATAAATTTTCCGCATGAGTGGTGGTTCAACAGAAATTCCATGTACATTTCCCTGCCTTACAGACTGCTCTACTGCCCTTTCTGGAAGTAAAGTGATGCCAAGGCCAGCTTTTACCATTGCAAGCATCGGTTCTGCGTAAGATGTTTCCACAGCTATAGTTGGTTTTACACCTATCTCATGAAACATGTTCATAATCATTTTCCTTACATCGCATATTTCTGGATATACAATTAATTTTTCATTTTGCAGCTCTTCTATTTGAATGACTTTCTTCTCTTTATACGGATGATTATTTGAAATGACACAAACAATTTTCTCTTGTTGCACTTCTTTTATATACGTAGCACCTTCTACTACTGAATCGATGAACATCGCTTCAATCTCCCGCGCTTTAAATAAATCTCTTAATACTTCCGTATGTCCGATTTGCCACTCTACTTCGAACTCATCACCTAACACATCTTTACATTCTAATATGTAATGCTCCGCTAAACTCGGTAGTATACCAATTGAAAACTTTCGGTTCTCTTGATACCCCCTCATTTCTGTTTTTGCTTCATTTATTTGTTCCAAAATCGGTACCATTCTTTTTATAAATAACTCTCCTGCCTCCGTTAACTCCACTCCTTGCGCAGAACGCTTAAGTAAAGTAACCTCTAAATCCGCTTCTAACTTTTGAATTTGTTTACTAAGCGCTGGTTGAGATATATGTAAAATCTTACTTGCCTTTGATAAACTTCGCGTATGCTTCACTTCGATAAACGATCGTACTGCCTCCAAATCCATCGTACACACCTCTAACAAAAAGTTATAACCGTTATAAGAAATCGATATTTCCTCCTATAAACAATTACTCTTTATACTTATTTCATCAACTTACTATAACGAAATGTAAAGGGGAAAGATACTCTTGAACAAAAAACAAATGCTAATCGGATCCTTTCTATGCTTACTCGCCGTCACTGCCTGGGGATTTATGTTTCCTGTAATGGCAAATGCCCTGCAATTTATCGATCCGTTCTTCTTCACAACGATTCGCTATGGATCAGCAGCTATTATTTTTCTTATTTTGCTATTAATTACTGAAGGGAAGACTTCACTCCGCTTAGAAAAAAGAACACTTTCTCTGTTCTTTTACGGGACAGTCGGTTTCGCAGGATATGGTTTTCTCGTTTTCTACGGACAACAGCTTGCTGGACCTTCCGGAGCAATTCATGCAGCTATGATTCAATCCCTTATGCCACTGATTGCCTTATCACTGCAATGGATAACGAAAAATCGTCGCCCTCAAAACTACACATTTCTTTGTATGTTCGTTGCATTACTCGGTGTTATGCTTGTCATTTCAAAAGGAAATATTCACTTATTATTTGGAGCTGCAAGCCACTTATCGACAAACATATTGATGCTATGCGGCGTTACTTGCTGGGTCATTTATACAAACGGGGGTGCTCGTTTTCAATCTTGGTCACCACTTCGATATACGACATTAACTTGTTTATTTGGCTCAATTTCACTCATCGTTATTGTTACTTTCTTAACGTACACAAATATAGTTACTATGCCGTCACTGCGTACAGTTGTGAGCGTTCGTTTTGAGCTCCTTTATATGTCGATTATCGCAGGAGTTATCGCTGTATTTTGCTGGAATATGGGAAATCGCTATATTTCATCTATTAACGGCATATTATTTATGAATTTAGTCCCTATCCTTGCACTGATCGGTTCTATCTTTCGAGGTTATACAGTCGATAAAATCGAAATCGCTGGAGCTGCATTAACAATTATCGCGCTATTATGTAACAATTTATGGCAAAGAAAAGTAAACATAAAAATCCCCACCTCAGTTCGTTAGGTGGGGATTCTTCACATATGAACAGCTCTTGGCCATTCATGGTACATATTTGCTTTACATAATGCTTGTTCCATCCATTGCTCAATCTCTTTCGTGTATATTTCTATAAAAAATGTCTCAGACGGGAAAGAATGCAGTACTTCTGATATATATTGTGGATATAAAAACGGCATATTTATCATGCCTTTTAATTGCGTCATAAACATTGTAAATGATACTTTCTGAAATTCTTGTTTCATTTGTCCTTGTCTAATAATTTGCTCTATATAATATCTTTCTTTAGAAAAATAAACGGTCATCACTTCACGAATTAATGTCGTATCAAGCGAAAGCTCTCGGTAGAAGAAACGTGTTAGTTCTCTATTTTCAAATTGATATCGTAACATCCCACGCACCATTTGCACCATCACATCTTTAGCCGACAAATACTCTCTCTGTTCAAACGAAATTTCAATCACATGAATATACCCTTCTAAAAAATCAGTAATAAGCTGTTCTAATAAACCTTGCTTCCCAGCAAAATAATATGAAATATTCGCTACATTCACATCCGCTCGCTTTGCAATGTCTCGCACCGACGTTCCATCATAACCTTTCGTATTAAACAACGATATTGCCGCATCAATTACTTTTTGTTTCGTCTGCTTCATGCGCTCACTTCCTCTCAATGAACAGCTATAGTTTAAATTTCTTGACTTTTAAGACAAATTCCTTTAATTTTCTATCGACAAAGTCATGTGAAATACATCGTATTTTGCTAATATTTTACACATCTCGATAAAAAAGGAGCTGTTTCCATGTTTACTAAAGAAAGTTATGCAGGATCTCGCGTGCAGCAATATGAGACAGTAATTAAACAACTGGATGCGTTATTAACTGGCGAATCAAACGTAGTCGCAAACTTATCAAATGCGTCCGCATTATTAAACCAATTTTTAGATCGCGTTAATTGGGTTGGCTTTTACGTAACAGAAGGAAATCAGCTTGTCCTTGGACCGTTCCAAGGAATGCCTGCTTGCGTACGCATTCCATTTGGACGAGGCGTTTGCGGCGTAGCAGCTGAAACGAAAACAACGCAGCTTGTAGCGGACGTTCACCAATTCCCAGGTCACATCGCTTGCGATAGTGCTTCTAATTCAGAAATCGTTGTACCGATTGTGAAAGAAGGAGCTGTCATTGGTGTACTTGACATTGATAGTCCTGAAAAGAATCGTTTTGATGAAGTAGATCAGCGCTATTTAGAAAAGTTTGTGGAAACACTCCTAAAACATATGTAAAAAGAAAAGAGTGAGTTATCGATTTAGTACGTCCTGTACAAAACCGATAGCTCACTCTTTTTTTATTGATTAACAGTAGATATTTTCTTTAATGCCTGCTCTAAATCAGAAACGATATCCTCCCACGATTCTAAACCAACTGATAAGCGTATTAAATTATCGAAAATGCCCATTTCTTTTCTTAGTTCAGCCGGAATCGCAGCGTGCGTCATCGTTGCTGGATGCTGAATTAACGTTTCTGTATCTCCTAAACTCACCGCAATTGTAATAAAGTGGAGGTCATTAATAAATGCTTGCGTCTCTTCTTTTCCGCCTTTTACTGAAAAAGAAATAACACCGCCCCCGCGCTTCATTTGACGAGATGCTAACTCCCCTTCTGGATACCAAACACTTTCTACCGCATCATGTTTTCTTAAGAACGATACAATTTTTTCTGCATTATCACAATGACGATCCATTCTTACCGCTAACGTCTTTAACCCGCGTAATAATAACCACGCATCAAACGGCGCCATAATGCCGCCGATATCTTTTCGCATCGGACGAATTTTTTCAGCTAACGCTTTCGTTTTACAAATCGTTACACCCGCCACAACGTCGCCATGACCACCAATATATTTTGTCGCACTATGCACAACAGCGTCACAGCCAAGCTCAAGCGGTCTTTGTAAATAAGGTGAACAAAACGTATTATCAACAATGACAAGTAAATCATTTTGCTTCGCAACCTGAATAACTTGTTTTAAATCGATTAATTTCATTGTTGGATTAATCGGTGTTTCAACGAAAATAAGCTTTGTATTTGGACGAATTTTATTTTCAATATCAACCTCTGTCTCCATCTCACAAAACGAATGCGTAATCATAAATTTTTCTTCTAACACTTCTAAAAAACCGTACGTACACCCATATAATCCATTTGAACAAATAATATGATCTCCAGCCTTTAAAAAACCGATTAAAGTTGCTGAAATAGCTGCCATACCAGATCCGAAGGCAAGTGCTTCTTCTCCTCCTTCTAACACCGCCATACGTTCTTCAAATAATTTCACAGTCGGATTTCCAAGCCTTGAGTAAATATAAGATGGATCCACTCCCGCAAAACTCGCCTCTCCTTGCTGCGCAGTCTCAAATGTAAACGTAGAGGTTTGAAATAAAGGTGGTGTTAAACTTCCTTTATGTTCCTCAGGTGTATAACCGTGATGAATTAACGCTGTCTCCATATGCTTCTTTTTCATAAAAACATCCCCTTTATGTTTTTATTACTGCATATTCACCAGTAAAAAACTGATGAACGTTCTTACCACATTTTATGTAAGCGTTTTATTTGTGTTTCTATCTCTTCTTTTATATTGTTTTAAATTCCTTCTTATATTAATTCCCAAAATTTATATGCATAAAACAAAAACGTACTCGCTTGACGAAACTCTGGGTAAAAGATATAATAGCGTTTGTGTAAAATAAAAAGGCAGCCTTGTAATGTGAGTTTATCGTTTGTATTTTGTTCCTCTACGGAGGTGTATCTCGTAACTCCCTGCTGCTGGAGCGAAGGTACATGAAAACAAAATGCCCGTAAATATCGATTACGTCTGTTTTTATTTTACGTAAATAAAAACATTTTTAAAGGAGGAGTCAACTATGGCTCGTTATACAGGTCCAGCTTGGAAACTGTCTCGTCGTCTTGGAATCTCTCTAAGCGGCACAGGAAAAGAATTAGAAAAACGCCCTTACGCACCAGGTCCTCACGGTCCTAACCAACGTAAGAAACTTTCAGAATACGGTTTACAATTACAAGAGAAACAAAAACTTCGTCACATGTACGGCATGACTGAGCGTCAATTCCGTCGCACATTTGACCAAGCAGGTAAAATGCCTGGTAAGCACGGCGAAAACTTCATGATCCTTCTTGAAGCTCGTCTTGACAACTTAGTTTACCGTATGGGCTTAGCTCGCACTCGTCGTGCAGCTCGCCAATTAGTAAACCACGGTCACATCATGGTTGATGGCGCTCGCGTAGATATCCCATCTTACCGTGTAAAACCTAACCAAACTATCAGCGTTCGCGAAAAATCTAACAGCCTTGTTGTTGTTAAAGAAGCGATCGAAGTTAACAACTTCGTACCAGAATACTTAACTTTCGATGCTGACAAATTAGAAGCTACTTACACTCGTCACGCTGAGCGTGCTGAGTTACCAGCTGAAATCAACGAAGCATTAATCGTAGAGTTCTACTCTCGTTAATGACAAAAGGCCAATCCTGTGGATTGGCTTTTTTCAATTCCCCCATTATTTTTTATATCCTACATAACATAAAAATCCCAATACCCTATACTCCCATCTAAAACAAAAAGAATAACCTCCCTGTTTCCATAAAGAACTCTGTTATATTATGAATTTTCACGGAATAACAATAATATTAAAGATTTTTAAACTTTATAACGAGGAGACATTGATATGGAATTCAGAAATGACATAAACAAAATAGCTAACCAAATTTTAGAACGAACAGAGTACATAACTAATGAAGAAATGACCAAGCAATCATTAATTATTCCTTTTCTTCAAAAACTAGGTTATGACGTTTTTAATCCTTTAGAAGTTAGACCTGAGTATGTTGCAGACTTCGGAACTAAGAAGGGAGAAAAAGTCGATTATGCGGTTTTTAAAAATGGAGTTCCAATTATTTTAATCGAGGCAAAATCTGTAACAGAAAATCTCCTTAAACACGATGCGCAACTATCTAGATATTTCAATGCCTTACCTGATGTCAAAGTAGGGGTACTAACTAATGGTATAGAATACAAGTTTTATACTGATTTAACAAATGACAATGTGATGGATGAAAAACCTTTCTTCACATTCAGTATGGATAATTTAACTAATTTAGATATTGAAACGATTGAAACTTTTACAAAAGAGAATTTTGAAGCTGAAGAAATCGTAAAATATGCTGAAGAGCTTATTTATATGACCAATTTAAACTCTACAATTAAAGAACTATTTAAAAATCCTTCAGATGACTTCCTTCGTTTTCTAATTAGAGACTTTAGCTCAACTAGAATTACAAATAACGTTTTAGAGCGATTCCGACCAATCGTTAAAAAAGCAATTAATCGAACACTATTAGAAATAATCAGTGATGGTTTAACACCAAAAGAAACAAAAACATCGGAGAAAATAGAAACAAGCCTAGTTGCAGCTGCTTCTATCGAAATAATTGAAGACATTAATAAAGACGACAAAGCAGATAGAGTTTTCACTACAGAAAATGAACTAACCGCATTTAACATTGTTAAAGAGATTTTAACTGAGAATCAAAGAGATATCAGTAACCTCAAATATAAAGATACTATTAGTTATTTTTGTATCATGAATCGTGTAATTACAAAATGGTTTATACGTCTCTTCCTTGATGGCGATGCAAAATCCTTAGTTGTAAGACTCGATTTAGAAGCTACTAAACAGCTATGCCCTAATTTTGTGGTTGAACAAGCCCCAAAATCACAGGGAGTGAGTAGAATTTTTATTGATAACGTTAATGACTTAAAAGATCTGGAAGCACTTATTACTTCGTGCTATGATCAAATTTTAGCTAATGTTTAAAAGAGAAAAATGTACGCTCTTTTTCCAACAACCTGACAAAAAGCCAATCCAATGGATTGGCTTTTGAAGTTTATATATAAAATAAAGTTATTTATTTTCCTCTTTTTGAACATATACATAAGCATCTTTCTGCTCTTTATGTATATCAACCTTCGAATTCTCTGCAAGTTGACCCGCATTTAGCAAAGAAAAAATAATCAACGCTTCTAGTGACATTTCGTTTTACCACTCCTTTCTAATTGTTATACGTTTATCATACCGCTTACATGTGATTTCCGTATGAACTCGAAAAGGAGATTAAAACAAAAAAGCTTTGAGGAATTTCCTCAAAGCTTTTTATTTATTAGTAACGAATTAAGAAATATTTCTTCTTACCGCGGCGAATGATTGTGAATTTACCTTCGATGCGGTCGTTTTCTGTTACAACGTAGTCTAATGCTTGTGTACGCTCACCGTTTACGTAGATTGCGCCGTTCGTTACATCTTCACGTGCTTGACGTTTTGATGGAGAGATTTTGCTTTCTACAAGTAAGTCGATTAATACTGTATCTTCTGCAGTACGTTCTACAGATGGTACGTCTTTGAATCCTTGCTCGATTTCGTTTGCAGTTAGTTCTGCTACAGAACCGCTGAATAGTGCAGCTGAAATTTTAATCGCTTGCTCTAATGCTTCTTCGCCGTGAACAAGTTTTGTCATTTCAGAACCTAATGCTTTTTGTGCTGCACGTTTTTCTGGTGCTTCAGCTACTTGCTTTTCAAGCTCAAGAATTTCTTCATGAGATAAGAATGTGAAGTATTTTAAGTATTTAACAACGTCGCGGTCATCTGTGTTAATCCAGAATTGGTAGAACTCGTAAGGAGTTGTTTTCTCTGGGTCTAACCAAATTGCGCCGCCTTCTGTTTTACCAAACTTCGTACCGTCAGATTTCGTAACTAGTGGAATTGTTAAACCGAATGCTTTCGCATCTTCTTCTGATTTACGGATTAATTCCAGACCAGCTGTAATGTTACCCCATTGGTCACTACCACCGATTTGCAAGCGGCAATTATGGTTTTGGTATAAGTTTAAGAAGTCGTATGATTGTAAAATCATGTAACTAAACTCAGTGAATGAAATACCAGTATCTAAACGAGAGGCTACTGTATCTTTTGCTAACATATAGTTTAAACCGAAGTTTTTACCGATATCACGTAAGAATGAAATAACATCTAAGTTACCAAGCCAATCATAGTTATTAGCCATCGTTGCTGGGTTGTCCACGTTTTCGAACTCTAAGAAGTTTGAAAGTTGGTTTTTAATGCTTTCTGTGTAGTAAGCAACTGTATCTTTCGTGTTTAATGTACGCTCTGCTTTTTTACCACTTGGGTCACCGATCATACCAGTACCACCGCCAACAAGTGCGATTGGTTGGTGACCAGCTAATTGGAAACGACGTAACATTAATACTGGTAACATATGACCGATGTGTAAGCTATCCGCTGTCGGGTCGAAACCACAGTATAATTTAACGCTTTCTTTTTCTAATAATTGCTCAAGGCCCTCAGCATCTGTTTGCTGATTAATTAGACCGCGAAATTCAAGATCTTGTAAAATACCCATATCCTACATACTCTCCTTTAAGTTCATTACTGGCGTGAAGGTTGAAAACATAAAAAAATCGCCCCTTCAAATAAGGGACGATTTTGATTATCGCGTTACCACCCTAGTTGCAGGCAAAAAAAGCCTACCACCTTATTTACATAACGGCTTAGCACCGTCTTTTCCCTTTTGAATACAATTCAATCGAAAAAAGATGCTCTAGGGGCGTAATTCGCGATCATCTATGTGCTGATTTCCACCGACCATCAGCTCTCTAAAACAGGGAAATGATCACTACTTCTCCCTTTCCACGCTCAATTATTCATATACTTTTCTTTATACCATCATTTATATAGGCGTGTCAAATAGAGGTCGGGTTTCTCCCCTTGCCAATTCTTTATAACGTCGCAAAGAATATCGTAATGAGAGAAAGAATTGGAACACCGACTAATAGTGAGGTATGAAAAACAATGGATAAATCATTCCCAATCGTCGCCTCCACAGGATCTTTCGCCGGGGAACCAAGAAACCCGATTAATCGATCGAATCGACTTACCGTTTTTGGAAAGTCTGGTATTTCTACATGATCACTATCTAAATGTTGCTTTAACTTATATTCACTCTTAAAGGGATTTTCGCTCAATTTCGTCCACCTCCAGCAATTGTTTCAATTTCTTTATTCCATTATGAAGTCTCGATTTCACTGTTCCAATCGGAATGTTTAATATTTCTGCAATTTCTTTTTGCTGCATATCATGATAATAAGAAAGGATTAGGACCGCTCTTTGCTCTTCTGGAACTTTCAAAATTGCTTCTCTTACTGTGAGCCGATCTTCGTGAGAAAATTCTTTTTCCGGAATCGGCACTAAAAATGGCAAAAGCGTACGCCACTTTTTTCTCCTATTTAATTTATTAATCATAAGGCGATAACCAATTTGAAATAAATACGTTTTTATTTTGCCCTTTTCAGGTTCATACATATGTTTCTTACGCTCTAGCGTCAAAAACGTATCTTGCACGAGGTCGATACTCAATTGTTCATCTCGGTTAAATCGATATAAAAATGTGTATAGCGCTGGTTTGATTAAAATATATAGTCTTTCTCCCGCTTGTTTATCTCCACTTTGATACGCAAGCATGAGCTCCTCCTCAATCCCAATCTGCGCCATGATTTTTGATCTCCTTTATTCCTTTTAACGTTAATGAAATACGGGAAATTAAATAGCAACTAGCAACAATAATCCATACTTGCGATTGATTCGTAAAAAATTGAACATACGGGTTTTGAATTGTCTGTCCGGTTGAAACTAAAATATTTAATACTTGCACACATATACATGCATACACTGCCAGACAAGCTGAAATCGTATCAAATACATTCCAGCGAAAGTACACTTTTGTTTTTGTAAAATCAATTTTATATCCTTTTTTCCGTACTATATGTTTTCTATCAAACGGAATAATGATTGAAAACATAACAATCATCATAACGCCAGCTGTAATCATTGAAACTTTAAATCCGATTGGCATCGGTAATAGCAAACCACAAGAAAATACGACTATAATTCCAAGTAAAGCAAAAACAAGAAGTAATTTATTAGACATAAAAAAGCCTCCCTTATCTATTGTTTCATAAATGTATACAGACGAGGAAGGCACTTCGTTCACATATTATTTTATTTTTTAATAATCTTTGCAGGATTCCCACCAACTACTACATTATCCGGTACATCTTTTGTTACGACGGCGCCAGATGCGATAACAGCATTGTCTCCAATTGTGACACCTGGATTAATAATCGCTCTCCCGCCAATCCATACGTTATCGCCAATTGTAACTGGTTTTCCGTATTCTGATCCGCTTATACGCTCAATTGGATTGAGTGGGTGCGTTGCTGTATAAATGTGAACACCTGGAGCTAACATACAATTCACTCCGATTGTCACCGGGCATACGTCTAAAATGGTACAGTCAAAGTTCGCGTAAAAATTTTCGCCAACGTGAATGTTATAACCGTAATCACATCTAAAAGAAGATTCAAGATGAATGTTATCTCCAGTCGTTCCAAATAATTCTTTTACGATTTCGCTACGCTCTTTTAATTGCTCTTCTGGCGTATCATTTAATTTTCTCGTTAATATACGTGCTTGCTCTCTTTCTTGTACTAAAACTGGATCAGCCGGTATGTACATTTCTCCTAGTATCATCTTTTCTTTTTCTGTTTTCATCATACTACCCCCATTAACTTATATATATAAGTTAATGATAACATAAAAAAGGCCTGAACATTTTTCGTTCAGACCTTCCTCTCTTAATCTTCCATCGTTGATAAGTCACCTGTTGGTAAATTCAGCTCCCACGCTTTTAATACGCGGCGCATAATTTTACCACTTCTCGTTTTCGGTAATTTATCTCTAAATTCAATTTGTCGTGGCGCTGCATGAGCTGCTAGGCCTTTCTTTACAAATTGACGAATTTCTTCTTTTAATTCATCAGATGGTTCGTATCCTGCTCGAAGTGCGATAAATGCTTTAATAATTTCGCCACGCACTGGATCAGGAATACCAATTACACCTGCTTCTGCAACAGCAGCATGCTCGATTAATTTACTTTCTACTTCAAACGGACCAACACGCTCACCTGACGTCATAATTACATCGTCAATACGTCCTTGGAACCAGAAGTATCCATCTTCATCCATATAGGCAGAGTCACCTGATACGTACCAATCTCCCGGCATGAAATAAGATTCATACTTTTGCTGGTTATTCCAGATTGCACGCATCATAGATGGCCAACCTTTCGCAATTGCTAAGTTACCCATTGTGTATGGAGGCACTTCATTTCCTTCATTATCAACAATCGCTGCTTTTACACCTGGAATTGGTTTACCCATTGAACCTGGACGGATTTCCATACAAGGGTAGTTACAAATAACTTGTCCACCTGTTTCTGTCATCCACCACGTATCATGAATACGAAGTCCAAATGCATTCATACCCCAGCGAATTACTTCTGGATTTAACGGCTCACCAACGCTTAATACGTGACGAACTTGTGATAAGTCATATTTTTTAATTGCGTCTTGTCCAGCTCCCATTAACATACGGAACGCTGTCGGTGCACTATACCAAACTGTTACACCGTAATCTTGCAGTGCTTCATACCAAGCTTCCGGACTAAATCGCCCACCTAAAATAACATTTGACGCTCCAACTAACCACGGTGCGAAAATACCGTAAGCAGTTCCAGTTACCCAGCCCGGGTCAGCTGTGCACCAATATACGTCATCTTCTTTTAAATCTAATACCCATTTCGCCGTTTGATAGTGCTGAACCATTGCATTTTGCGCATGAAGCACACCTTTTGGCTTACCAGTAGAACCAGACGTATAGTGAAGAATTAAACCATCTTCACGGCCTAACCATTCAATATGTAATTCTTTTGAAGCTTGTTCAAATAAAGGATTGAACGCTACCGTTTTACCGCCTTCTTCTACATTATCTCCAACAAGAAAAACTGTTTTTAAAGCAGGTAAATCATTTAATGGTACACGCTCTAATAACTCAGGCGTTGTAATTAACACCTTCGCTTCACTATCTTCTAAACGATCGCGAACCGCACCTTCCATAAATGCTTCAAATAACGGTCCAACAATTGCTCCTAATTTCACTGCACCTAAAAGTGCGAAATATAATTCTGGAGAACGTGGCATAAAAATAAAAACGCGATCGCCTTTTTCTACATCGCCATAATTTTTCAGGACATTTCCTGCTTTATTAGAAAAATCCTTCATTTCCTTAAATGTATATTTCTCTTTTCGCGATCCATCTTGATAATAAAGAGCTACTTTATTCTTTCGATCGGATTTCGCATGCTTATCAATTGCCTCATACGCCATATTTACTCGGCCTGTTTCATTCCAAGTAAAGTTTTTATTAACCTCTTCCCAGTTAAAATTCGCGTATGCCTCATCATAATTCGGCAAATTATTTTCTCCTTTAATGACAGGAAGCGTTTCTACTTTCATACTTTACATCCCCCTCCTATGTATTCTATTATCTATTATAATGATATTATTTAAAATTTTCAGTATATTTGTTGATTTTTAGACAAATTTTTAATGACAAAATTCGATTCACATCGCATATATTATAAAGTACGATATTAATAGATTCACAAACCCTCAAGGTGGTGAGCAATACATTGATTCATAAAAAAATATACAATGCTAGAAACTTAAAAACAGCGAAAGGCACTTTAATTATTGAAGGTCCTGTCTCTACACATAATCTTGAAATGTATGAATTCCATCCAGACTTAATTGCGTTTCGTCCTGCCGAGCAACAATATAAAGCAATTGTCGAAATTTCTAAATTACCAGAAGCTCGTCTCATTATTGCTAGACATGACCAAACAATTGTTGGATATGTTACATACTTGTATCCTGATCCACTTGAACGATGGTCAGAAGGAAAAATGGAAAACTTAATTGAGCTTGGGGCAATTGAAGTAGTCCCAGCCTTCCGCGGGAGTTCTGTCGGAAAGAACTTACTAGAGGTTTCTATGATGGACGATTATATGGAAGATTACATTATATTGACGACTGAATATTATTGGCACTGGGATTTGAAACAAACAGGATTGAATGTGTGGGAATACCGAAAAGTAATGGAAAAGATGATGAATGCCGGCGGGTTACAATGGATGGCTACAGACGATCCTGAAATTTGTTCACATCCCGCCAACTGTTTAATGGTCCGCATCGGTAAACGCGTTGATACGGATTCTATTCAAGCTTTTGATCGTCTACGTTTTCACAATCGTTTTATGTATTAATAAAGGGGGCAACTGGAATGATTGTAGAAGAAATTATGAATCAAAATGTAGTTACACTACATCCAAACGATACAATCGAAACAGCAATCCGAACGATTCGCACGAAAGGCATTCGGCACATTCCAATTGTCGATCAAAATAATCACGTCGTAGGCATTATTTCTGATCGGGATGTAAGAGATGCAAGTCCGTCTATTCTAGATGAACAAGTTTCACTCGATATGCTACAGCAACCGCTTGAACTTATTATGAAACATCCTGTTATGACTTGCCATCCTCTCGATTTCGTTGAGGAAATTGCTACTTTATTTTTTGAAAATAAAATTGGCTGTCTTCCTGTTACAAAGGCTGGAAAGTTAGTTGGAATCATTTCTGAATCTACAGTACTGCACACGTTAGTGAAATTAACAGGGGCACATCAACCAAGTTCACAAATTGAAATTCAAGTAAAAAACGAACCTGGTATTCTTGGAAAAGTCGTTGCTATTTTTAGTGACTTACAAATAAATATCGTGAGCGTTCTCGTCTACCCAGCAAAAGATGAGAATGATAAAGTACTCGTTTTCCGCATTCAAACGATGAATCCTCTAAAAGTGATTGATGCACTTGAAGCAGAAGGCTACCGCGTATTATGGCCGAACATCATGGGGATGCAATCATGAGTAGCGCGTTTATTTATTCGGATGACTTTCGGGGCTATTCATTTAGCCCTGATCATCCTTTTAACCAACTGCGCGTCACACTTACGTATGATTTATTACAAAAGGGCGGTTTCATCTCTCCTTCCCAAATCATCTCACCACGGATGGCTACAGATGAAGAAATTGCCTACGTTCATACAGAGGAGTACATAAATGCGGTAAAACGTGCTGGAGAAGGAAAGTTAGAAAAATCAATTGCGATGACATATGGACTTGGAACAGAAGATACACCGATGTTCCCAAATATGCACGAAGCAAGCGCATTGCTCGTTGGTGGTACATTAACAGCTGTCGATGCTGTTCTTTCCGGAAAAGTAAAACACGCGCTTAACTTAGGAGGCGGCTTACATCATGGCTTCCGTGGTAAAGCATCTGGCTTTTGTATTTATAACGACAGTTCTATCGCAATGAAATATATTCAAAAGAAATACGGTTTACGCGTCTTATATATTGATACAGACGCTCATCACGGTGATGGTGTTCAGTGGTCTTTTTACGACGATCCTAACGTATGCACTATTTCATTACATGAAACTGGGCGTTATTTATTCCCTGGAACTGGCGCTGTAAATGAACGCGGACAAGGCAATGGCTATAGTTATTCTTTCAACGTTCCACTCGATGCTTTTACAGAAGATGAATCGTTCTTAGAGTCATATCGAACTGTTGTAAAAGAAGTTGCAGCATACTTTAAACCGGATATTATTTTAACGCAAAATGGTGCTGACGCACATTACTACGACCCACTTACACACCTTTGTGCGACCATGAATATTTACCGCGAAATACCGAAGCTCGCTCGTGAAATTGCTAATGAATATTGCGACGGTCGCTGGATCGCTGTCGGCGGTGGCGGCTATGACCATTGGCGTGTCGTACCAAGAGCTTGGGCGCTCATTTGGCTCGAAATGAACAACATCCAAAACATCTCAGGTTATCTCCCTCCAGAATGGATTGAAGCTTGGAAAGGACAAGCAGAAACAGAACTTCCCCTCACATGGGAAGATCCAGACAACATGTATAAACCTATCCCCCGTAAACCAGAAATTGAAGAAAAAAATGCATTAACTGTAGCGAAATCCCTTGAAATCATTCGGAATAATATGACAAAATCTTTGTACTAAACGAAAAGGAGGCTCGTTTTTGAATAGCCTCCTTTTATTTATTGTCGGTTTCTGTCGGTAAGTCGATATATTTTAATAATCGCTGATATATTTTTAACTGTATACTTCATTCCTGCGAATGAGAAAATGATCAAAAAAACCTACCAATAACTCGGCAGGTTTCCTACACATTAAAACGATAACCAGCTCCCCACACGGTTTCAATATATTGCGGGTGGGCAGGATCTCTTTCAATTTTTTCACGTAGCTTTCTAATGTGGACGACAACAGTGGCTAAATCACCAGCGGAATCTAATCCCCAAATGCGTTCAAATAACTGTTCTTTATTTAATACTTGGTTTGGATGTGTGACAAAGAATGTTAATAAATCAAATTCCTTCGTTGTAAATGCCACTTCTTCATTGTTTATAAAAACTTTCCTCGCTCGTTGATCGATAGAAATTCCGTGAATATATAACGTATCACGTTGCTTACTTACATTTCCTGATAATCTTTCATAACGGGCAATATGTGCTTTTACTCTTGCAACTAATTCGCTTGGACTAAACGGTTTCGTTATATAATCATCCGCTCCTAATCCGAGTCCGCGAATTTTATCTATATCTTCTTTTTTTGCTGAAACAAGTAAAATCGGAATATCTTTTACAGCACGTATTTGTTTACAAATTTCGAATCCGTTCATTTTCGGGAGCATAATATCTAAAATAATTAAATCATAGTCTTCTTGCAGGGCTATTTGTAAACCTGTTTCTCCTGAATGCTCTACATCAACTTGGAAATCATTAATTTCTAAATAATCTCGCTGTAATTCTGCAATACTTACTTCATCTTCTATTAGTAAAATTCTTTTCAATTTACTCACCACATTCCTCTACTTTTTCCAATGAGAAGAAAATGCTTGTGCCTTTACCAAGCTCGCTTTCCGCCCAAATTCCCCCGCCATGTTCTTCAACAATTTGCTTCGCTATTGCTAAACCAAGTCCACTTCCACCTGTGCTAGAATTCCGCGATTGTTCTGCACGATAAAAACGTTCAAAGATATACGGTAGCGTATTAGATTCTATACCTGATCCATTGTCCATCACTTTCACAATAACTTTATTGTTATCACTCGATACTGTTACAGTAATTTTCTTCTCTTCTTTATCCATGTACTTCACACTATTATGAATTAAATTTGATATAACTCTATTTATCTTTTCGCAATCGGCCGTTACATATAATAGCGATGAATGTAATTGTAAGTTAACTTCTATACCTTCTTCACTTAAATCCATCTGCATCTCTTCTATTAATTCTTGCATAAACGTATTTAATTCAACTGTCTCAAATTGGAATGGAACTCGATTCAAATCGAGCTTCGAAAACAAAAAGAGCTCATCAATGAGTGTGTCCATATGTTTTGCCTTCGTATGAATTGTCGTTAAATACTTATCCATTTTTTCTGGCGTATTTGCTACCCCATCCTTTATTCCCTCTACATATCCGATAATAGATGTAATCGGTGTTTTTAAATCATGCGATATGTTTGAAATAAGTTCTTTTCGATTTTCTTCATACTGCGTTTGTACTTCAATCGATTCTTTTAACTTCTTCCTCATTTCCTCAAACCCTTGATTTAATTGACCTATTTCATCGTGCGATGTAACTGGCATTTGAAAATCTAAATTTCCTTCTTTAATTTTCTCTGTTGCGCCTTTCAATACAAAAATTGGTTTTATTACACTTCTTGAAACGAGATAACTTAATAACCCAATGAGTAAAATGGCTAGTAGTAAAAGCGATACGAATAAGATTGGAAATAATTTTTGTGTAAGATCTACAAATGAACTTTGCTTTTTTAGTACAAATATACTCCCTTCTTCTTTCTCTGGAAAATAAAAATCAAATTTTACATATCGATAAAATGTATCGCCTAGTTCCGTTGTACCACGACTATTAATATTTGCCGCTTCAAATTTCGGAAGGGCTTCTGTTAAAGTCGAACTTTCAAAACCCTTTGTAGCATAAGAAATGTTTTCTCCCTTTCTTACAATTATTTTCACGCCTTCTTTTTCAATCGATGAAACGAACGATTCATCTAATAATTGAGATTGATGTTGCTTTGCCGCTAATTTTAATTCAAGATAGGCATTCTCTTCTTCTGGTGTAAGCGGCTTTTGAATGTAAGAACTTTTATAGAAATTTTTCACTGCTTCCAAGTCACCTGTTATCGAAAAAACAATTAAAAATCCCGCGACTAATATGAGCGTAATAGAAACGAGAATTACAGCAATATAAGAAAATAAAAACCTTGTTTTAATAGACATATCTTAAATCCTCACTTTATCAAACCTTATTATTTATAAGCATAAAAATATATGTTCAATTACTCAAGCGATTTTATAGTAATTTTAGCGTCAGTTTATAAAAATTTAATGTTCCTATTTTACAGTTGAAATTAGGAGGTTGAAATTCCATGTTCAAAAAAACATTCAGTATGATATGTTGCGTAATTTTTTTACAAGGATGCTCGCAAGAACAAGAAGTAAAAAAGGAGATGATAAACATGGAGACTGCACTACTAGCAGCTACTGAAAAAAATGAAACGAATACTATTATATCTTTACTAAAACAAGGCGCAAATATAAATGCGACGGATAATCAAGGACGCACTCCGCTTATGATTGCAACATACAAAAATGATGTAAAAACCGCAAAAACGCTTATCGAAGCTGGTGCTGAGGTAAACATCCAAGATGACATGAAAAACAATCCCTTTCTATACGCCGGCGCGGAAGGTTACTTAGACATTTTAAAGCTAATAATTGATGCTGGTGCAGATCCTACGATTACAAATCGTTACGGTGGAACAGCTCTTATCCCAGCCTCAGAACATGGCTATATTGACGTTATAAAAGAACTCCTCACTCGAACAAATATTGATGTAAATCATGTAAATAACCTCGGATGGACAGCTTTAATGGAAGCCATCGTACTAAGTAACGGAAACGAAACACAGCAACAAGTCATTCGCCTTCTTATTGAGCACGGTGCAGATGTAAATATTACAGACAATGATGGTGTTACCCCGTTAGAGCATGCTCGCGCTCATCACTTTGAAGAGATAGAGAAGATTTTGTTAGAAGGACGTAAGTAAAAAGTTATTTTTTGCCTTCCTCCCCCACCCTATGCTACATTTAAGCCGTTACATTAATATTAATAGGGTGGGAATAAAAATGAACAAACCTAAAATTGGGATGATTGGACTTGGAAGTATTGCGCAAAAGGCCTATCTTCCAACACTTACAAAAGAAACAGATTGGAATTTTGTAGGGGCGTTTACACCTAACGCGGAGAAAAGAAAACAAGTTTGCCAGCAATACCGGATTCAAGACTTTCATTCTATTGAAATGTTAGCTTCAGAATGCGATGCAATCTTCGTTCATAGTTCAACTGCATCGCATTATGAAATCGTTTCTGAACTTCTGAAAAAAGGAATCGACGTTTATGTTGATAAACCGCTAGCAGCTGCAGTGGAACAAGCTGAGCAACTAGTCGAGTTGAGCGAGAAGTATAACCGAAAATTAATGGTCGGATTTAATCGCAGATTCGTTCCTATGTATGTCGCTGCCAAAGAACAGGCTAATGATATTTCATGGATTCGAATTGAAAAGCATCGTACAAATAAAGTCGGGCCATATACGTACGACTTCACTATGTTAGATGATTATTTACACATTGTAGATACTGCTCGCTGGTTAGCTAATGATGACCTTAACGTCGTCCACAATATGATGCAAATCAATGAAAAGAATGAACTTCTTTACGGACATCATACATATACAACTCCAAGTGGACTGTTACTTTCTACTGCAATGCATCGCCATGCCGGTACAAATTTAGAACAAATTGAACTTGTAACGCCAGGGAAAATCATTCGCGTAAAAAATATGAATACATTTGAAATTGAACAGGAAAACTCAGTTTCACAAAGTGGTTCCCCATCATGGGATACAACGTTAAAACAACGTGGTTTTGAAGATGCTGTTCATCATTTTATTGAGTGTGTACACGGAGATACAAAGCCTGTTGTAGATGGATTAGAAGGATTAAAAACGCAGCAAATGCTACAATCTTTACTAGATGATGTAAACAAAAATTAAAACGGATACATTTTTCAGAATTTACTTTCATTCCCATTTCCTCTTTATTTCTCTCGTAAATTTCTATAGAATATGTTGATAGGAATTATAAATTTCATAATGAATCGTGGAAAGGATGGGATTAACACATGTGGAACGAGTTTAAAAAGTTTGCTTTCAAAGGGAATGTAATCGATTTAGCTGTCGGGGTTGTAATCGGTGCTGCATTCGGTAAAATCGTTAGTTCTTTAGTAAAAGATATCATCACACCATTACTTGGTATGGTATTAGGTGGCGTTGACTTTACAGATTTAAAAATTACATTCGGTAAATCATCTATTATGTATGGTAACTTCATCCAAACTATTTTTGATTTCTTAATTATTGCAGCTGCTATCTTTATGTTTGTTAAAGTTTTCAACAAACTAACATCTAAAAGAGAAGAAGAAAAAGAGGAAGAACTTCCAGAACCAACAAAAGAAGAAGAACTTCTTGGCGAAATTCGCGACTTATTAAAGCAACAAAATTCTTCTAAAGATAGAGCATAATTGAACGGATAAAAAGGCATGTCCCAAGGGGCATGCCTTTTCTATATGCTATAACGTTTCCGAATTCATATGAATAAATAAAATAATACCAGCAACCATAAGTACCATAATGCTACCTGCAAATAGTGTAATACCAATAAACATTAAACTCGTGCTCATATCTACTGATACACTTTCAATAAAAATAGAAATTACATACGTGATAAGGGCAATTCCTGCAAGAATACTTCCTGGAACAAATCGCTTTAAGCCATTTTGTTTTAACGTCATATATGCAAAAATAGCAGTCATACAAAGCGTAATTATCCAAAGAACGATCATCTCTTCTCCCCCCTCACAAGCCTTTTCTTCTATTATACATGACATTGCCCTATAATAGTTAAATTTGCACTTATGTGACATATAACAAGGAATCATACAATCTATAGAGAAATATTCCAAATAAGCGATATACTAGGGAGGATTTCAATTGGAAGATAATATTGTAGGATACTTTAAACAAGTAGAGCGATATGATTATATTACAATTGACTTAGACAAAAAGTTTTTTTACATGGAAGTTGTACAAATAGAAACAAATTTAACTTTGCTAAAAGTATCACTTAACTTAGACAAAGATGAAACTATTATTACTGGCAATGTGAAACAATATGATCCTTCTAGGTTAGAACAATTAATACAAAGCTTTAAACGCACTGCCCAAACATGCCTTGAACATAATTTACGAAGTCCTGAAGAACTTTTTGCATTTTGGAAAGGAAATTGACCACTAGGAAAATATGGATATTTTTCATATAAATTGATATAATTACCATATACAAATATTCTTTGTAAGGGAGTGTTCATAATGATTTGGATTTCACTAATCGTATTAGCTTATTTCATCATTCTCGTCCCAATACAGTACAACTACATTAAAATGCTCAAAGAAAAACAGAAAAAAATGAGTGTCTCACAAAACGAACTATATGACAACATGTCTTATGAAGAATCCCAAGTACATTACCATTATCAAAGTAACGTATTTACAATACCTGCTTCGCTTGTCGCAAGTATGATTTATAAAGTGAAACATGCAGCATAATATGTACGCTGTAAAATTATTGTTTGAGTCTGTTCATTCTGGTCAACCTGATCCTACGAAAATTGATGAGCATTATGAAGAGAATCACGATACACTTTTTGAAGAAAGTATTATTCTTGTTAAAGCAAACAGTTTAGAAGAAGCTCATGAACTAGGTGAAAAGATAGCTATACAATCGGAGCACACATACGATAATATGTATGATGAGCAAATCACATGGACGTTCCGAAAAGTGTTACATGTGTTTGAATTAGACGATACGCCATTTGAAACTGGAAAAGAATTGTACGCAAGATTTTTACACGTTAAGAAAAATGAAACTGTAGATACAGTAATTGAAAAATATTATCCTGAATATGAATAAAAGCTCACAGCAATCGCTGTGAGCTTTTTTATACTTACTTCGTTGAATCTCTAAATTGGATACGGTGAGGTAAGATGACAGTGTGATCTTCCACTTTTTCTTTGTTCATATACTTTGTTAATAGACGCATTGCTACTGCACCGATATCATACATCGGTTGTACAACTGTTGAAAGTTGCGGACGAACCATTAATGCAAGGCGTGTATTATCGAAACCAAGTACTTCTACATCAGTTGGTACGTTTAATCCAGCGTCTTGTGCTGCATGGATTACACCTAGTGCCATTTCATCAGAAGATACGAAGATTGCTGTTGGCTTTTCATCATTGCTCCAAAGCTTTTCGAATGCTTCGATACCTGAGTCATATGTGTAATCTCCATCGATTACAAGATTTTCATCATATGAAATACCTTCTTCTTCTAAAGCTTTTTTATAACCTTGTAACTTCTTCGCGCTTCCCGCTTTATCAATGAATGGACCAGAGACGAAACCGATACGCTTATGTCCTTGCTCAATAAAGTGCTTCATTGCATCGTAAGCTGCTTGTGTATAATCAATATTTACTGATGGCGTTTCATTTTGCTCATCGAATGACGCTGCTAATACAATTGGTACTGGAGATTTTTTAAATTCTTCAATGTGAATGTCTGTAATATCTTCACCCATGAAAACAATTCCGTCCACTTGTTTTCCAAGCATCGTATTTAATAAATGGAACTCTTTCTCTTTGTTTTGGTCAGAGTTACTTAAAATGATGTTATATTTGTACATTGTTGCGATATCTTCAATTCCACGTGCAAGTTCTGCATAAAACGTATTTGAGATATCAGGAATAATAACACCTACTGTAGTTGTCTTCTTACTTGCTAGTCCACGTGCTACCGCATTTGGGCGGTATCCTAAACGATCAATTGCTTCTAATACTTTCTTTCTTGTTGTAGGCTTTACATTTGGGTTACCGTTCACAACGCGTGATACGGTAGCCATTGAAACGTTCGCTTCGCGCGCTACATCATAGATTGTTACGTTCATCTCATCGCACACTCCTTCTATTTTTGTTATCTATTTTTATGTATCGGTTACTTGAATGAAAAAAAGACATCAACTCTATTTGCAGATGCCACCAATCGTCCCGAGTTCTTCCTTTTACTAATGATACGATAAAAACGCAGGCTCATACAATATTTTCCCGCAAAAGTTTCGAAAAAATTCGCTTCTTTTCTCGTATTTTCGTATTTTTTATGAAAAAAGAGCATTTTTTGTAAAAAAATAGATGTTTCCTAAGTAGAAATCTTATTTTAAGCGGTACGATAGTAAATGAAATTTATATCGACGATTTTTCGAATATATGAACCGTAACTCGAAATATATCAGCGATTTTCCAAATATATCTACCACAACTCTAATTATATCAGCGCTTTTTTAAATATATCAACTTACCAACAAAAATCGACAATGACAGTCTCTATACAGATGCCCCAAAACGCCTTATTGGAACAGCTCATTAAAAGTTTTTATAATTTGCTTCCAAATAATTTTAATTCATTCATAAAATCATTGAACTGCGGAATATTCATTTGCTGCGCCGCATCTGATAAAGCTACAGCGGGATTTGGATGTACTTCAGCCATAATTGCGTCTGCACCAATTGCCATCGCTGCTTTTGCAGTTGATAAGAGAAGGTCACGTCGCCCTGTAGAATGCGTTACATCGACAACAACAGGTAAATGTGTTTCTTTCTTTAAAATCGGTACAGCGGAAATATCAAGCGTCTTACGCGTCACTCTTTCATACGTGCGAATACCTCGTTCACATAAAATAATGTTCCCATTTCCCTTTGCCATAATATATTCTGCCGCATTAATGAATTCTTCAATCGTTGCTGATAGACCACGTTTTAATAATACTGGTTTATTTACAGCACCGGCTGCCCTTAGCAAATCAAAGTTTTGCATATTGCGAGCTCCAATTTGAATAACATCAACGTAATCTAATGACATCTCAATATCATTTGGATTTAAAATTTCACTAATAACAGCCAAATCATATTCATCTGCTACTCGGCGTAAAATTTGTAATCCTGCTAATCCAAGACCTTGAAAATCATACGGTGAAGTATGTGGCTTGAACGCACCACCACGCATTAATTTCAACAATCGTATCTTCTATTTTTTTCTTACAAGACACAAGTAGTGCTTTACGATGATCTTCTTCTTGTAACTCTAAACCAGCTTGAAAAATTTGTTTGAAAATATGTTGTAAAGTCGAAGTTTCAAATGGACCATTATTATTCTCTACAATTAAATCCAGCATATTTCTTTCACGTACAGGATCAAAACGTTTCACACCTTATACTTCTTTTAAAGTACCAACTTCTTGTACGAGACGACCTCTTTCGTTTAGTAACTCTAATATTTGTAAATTAAGTTGATCAATTTCAGAACGTAAACGACCTAGTTGTTGTGATGTCATAAGAAAACCACCTCTTTCAAATTCCTATATATTATTTTTTTAAGATAACTTATCATAGCTGATACATATACGATTGTCACACGATATACAGCAATGAATTACCATCAAAAAACGTTGTATATTTTCATTTAAAATAAAAAAAAGACAGTTTACATACTGTCTTTTTTACAAGAAGGAAACAAACGGTTTATCACTGTTTTTCTCTTTTATAATAACGGCCTCAATTTTACTCTCGGACTTAATCTGTAATTGTACTTTCGCATCTTTAGGCAATTTGTCCAACATACCTTGAGCAGCCAATTGGGTAAGAGCCATTAATTCTGTTTTACCGTTATATTTAATAACAATATTCATATTTAATGTATCCATTTGATCTTTCTTATAAGAAACTTTTGCGTTGACTGGAATAAAATCTCCAGTAGAAAAACCTTTTATTTCCTTAGCAAAGTTAGTTATTTTTGTATTATCTTCTCCATGTGCTTGTGTAAATTCATCAGAAGGATATGAATACGACTTTTCATCAATTGTACTCCAATTTCCAAGGTTCGTATCATTCTTTTGAACAGTAGCACTAGCGATATACGTACCATTTTTTAAAGAACTAGTACTTTCTTGCTTAAAGATAGCAAACGTAATTGGAGATTTGTTATATTTATCATTTTTGTTAATAGCTTCAATAAGTTGTTTAGCAACTTCAGATCCTTTAGACATAGCTTCTTCATTAGATACACTTGAAGACATAGCTAGGCCAATCATAACACCAGATAAACTTAATTCATTTGAATTCTGTTTTCCGAAATAGTCTTGTTCTATAATATTCGTCAAAACTGGCGCTTCTACTTTCGCAACTAGTTCATCAATTAGTTTCTCTGGAATATACTGATTTAATTGCAGTACGTGACTCTCTGTATCAAATTGCTGCGTTGCAATATTTATTAAACCATTTTCATACTCTGCTAAATCTAATTTAGAATTTGTTTTTATATTAGCTGTATTTATAACCTTTTGTTCTTTTAAAGGAATAACAGTTCTATAATAATCTTTAGAAACAGCAGTTCTCGGAATCATACTTTTTTCTTTTGTATCTTTTTGTATAACTTCATCCTTCTTACTAATCGTATTACTATTGTTACTACAAGCTCCCAGTAATAAACTTACGACTGCGAAGGATAATGCCATTTTCTTCATTACTTAAAACCTACTTTCAACAATCTAGTTATTTAGTTTGAACTATTAATAGTGTACCACTAAATATATTTCAACAAAAACAAAAAAAAGAAGCAAGCACCTTTAGCTTGCTTCTTTTTACTTTATATTCTCTTCTAAAGCATCTTTTTTAATATTCCAATGAGACGTATTCCATACTACCATCCCATCTTTTATGTATAGCACTTGCGGTGATTCATGTCTAATACTGTATTGTTCTGCAACAC
The DNA here is from genome assembly GCF_022662595.1 of Bacillus cereus group sp. BfR-BA-01524. Classification (NCBI taxonomy): domain Bacteria; kingdom Bacillati; phylum Bacillota; class Bacilli; order Caryophanales; family Bacillaceae; genus Bacillus; species Bacillus cereus group sp. BfR-BA-01524. The sequence goes on from NZ_JAKUDW010000007.1 coordinate 103,080, forward strand.
GATTTGACACATCTCTCGCATCTTGTACGTATAAGTAATACGCTGGCACTTCTCTTTCTTCACTGCAATACGCTTGAAATTCTGTGTATGCACCGTGACTAATCGGGCATGTCGTACTATGTTTAAAAAGAACATACGGCTCATTCTTTTCTACTAAGACTTCAAGCTCTTCAATTGTTTCAAGCTTTGTCATATTCATCACGATTCACCTCTCATACGAAATCTAGAGCGCTTCTCT
>NZ_JAKUDW010000008.1:0-102141 GCF_022662595.1 Bacillus cereus group sp. BfR-BA-01524
AGGTAACACGGGGGCTACTGGTGCTACCGGCGCTACTGGACCTCACGGTGTTCAAGGTACCACGGGTGCTACGGGCGCCACTGGACCTCACGGTGTTCAAGGTAACACGGGGGCTACTGGTGCCACTGGACCTCAAGGCGTTCAAGGTAACACAGGTGCTACCGGCGCTACTGGACCTCAGGGTGTTCAAGGTAACACAGGTGCTACCGGCGCTACTGGTGCCACTGGACCTCAAGGCATTCAAGGACCAACGGGTGCTACCGGCGCTACTGGTATAGGAGTTACTGGACCTACTGGACCTTCTGGTGGACCTACCGGACCTACTGGGCCAACTGGACCTAGCTTCCCTGTAGCAACAATTGTTGTAACAAACAATATTCAGCAAACAGTACTGCAATTTAATAACTTTATTTTTAGTACTGCAATTAACGTAAACAATATTATCTTCAACGGCACAGATACAGTTACTGTTATCAACGGTGGCATTTATGTAATTAGCGTATCCATTTCTACAACCGCGCCAGGATGCGCTCCACTTGGAGTAGGAATTTCAATTAATGGAGCTGTCGCAACTGATAACTTCTCTTCAAATTTAATAGGCGACTCACTTTCATTTACTACAATTGAAACATTAGCAGCTGGTGCAAGAATTTCTGTCCAATCTACTCTTAATGAGATTACGATCCCTGCGACAGGAAATACTAACATCCGCCTTACTGTATTTAGAATCGCTTAAATTTCACTATATATTGTTTATGACAAATAAAAAAAGAGCGAGAAACTCGCTCTTTTTTTGTTATGTACAATAATTTATTACTATTCTAATTCAATGGAAACATTTTTTTGTGGTACAAATGTAGAAATAGCATGTTTATAAATAAGCTGTTGCTTACCTTCTGTTTCCAGTAGGACTGTAAAATTATCAAATCCTTTAATTAGTCCACGAAGCTGGAAACCATTTAATAAGTACAGCGTAACAAACGTATTTTCTTTACGGAGTTGATTTAAAAACTGATCTTGAATATTGATTGATTGCTTCATGTCGAATCCTCCTCTTTTTCTCTACTTACTATTATTCGACTTTACTTGTAACTTTCCTTCTATGTATCGTAAAATTTCTGACGTTTTTTCACCGTCTGTAACATCAAACCACGTGACATCCATTTTATTACGGAACCACGTTAATTGACGCTTTGCATAACGACGCGAATTCGTCTTTAATTGTGATACCGCATCTTCTAAAGGGGCTCGATTCTCAAAATAATCATAGATTTCTTTATATCCAATCGCTTGAATAGATTGACAATCTCGTATCCCTCTATTATACAGACCTTCCACTTCCTCTAATAGGCCTTGTTCCATCATCAAATCCACTCGTAAGTTAATGCGATCGTATAGCATTTCTCGATCCATTGTCAAGCCAATTAATGAAACATCATAGAGTAACTCTTTTTCTTGTTTCTCAATTTGGTCACTCATTTTTTCACCCGTCGTGTGGAAAATTTCTAACGCTCGAATGACACGTCGTACATTATTTGCATGAATACGCTCCGCACTTTCCGGATCTACTTCTTGCAATTTTTTATGTACATATTCCACACCGCGTTCTAAAGCTAACTTTTCCATTTGCTCTCGGTATATCACATCACCAGCATCATCTGTAAACTGATAATCGAATAAAACAGATTGTATATAAAGACCGGTCCCACCAACTATAATTGGTAATTTACCACGTTCTGTAATTTCTCGAATATGCTTGCGAACACGTTCTTGAAATTCCGCGACAGAAAATGAATCTTCCGGATTTTTTATATCGACCATATAATGTGGAATTCCGTCCATCTCTGCTTGTGTTACCTTTGCAGTTCCAATATCCATCGTTCGATAGATTTGCATGGAATCACCACTAATAATTTCACCGTTCAACGCTTTGGCAAGATCGATACTTAACTTCGTCTTTCCAACAGCAGTTGGTCCAATGATGACAGCAACTTTTTCACGTTGCACTTCTCCCATATCATTCAACTCTCTTTATGTAATATACTCCATCTATTGATTATACCCAATCTTACCAATTTTAACGGCATGATTGCAAGTTCTTTCATTTCGGTACATGAAATTATACATAAAAAAGAACATAGTTTGTCCAATTCTGCATATACATGATAAAAATAGTTTTGAGAGGATGAGTTAACTATGAAACAATCCACCATCAATTTTTCATCTTTGACAAAAGACCTCATTTTAGCTACTTCTACAAAAGAACAAAATTGTTCACAAGAGGAATTATACTTCGCCCTAAATTGTTTACTACGGGTCTTTCATTCTACTCTCCATGAAACAACATTACATCCAGAAAATAAAAATACAGAATATATACAAACGCAATTTTGCAGTGCATATAAAATTATTACAGGTAAAACTATTTATCCCTTTCAATAATCCATAAAAAGCGGCTGCTTACATAATTTCAAGCAACCGCTTTTTATATTAATATCGATAACCTATTGTATAACTTTCACTTTTACAGATTTGCGCCCCCAACTATTAGCACTACCATCTGAACCGACTAATACATCAATACGATTTCCTTTAATAGCACCGCCAGTATCTCCAGCGATCGCTTCTCCATATCCTTCTACCCATACTTTTGATCCAAGCGGAATTACTTTCGGATCAACAGCAATTACTTTCATATTTGGATTTGCTGTTAAATCATGCCCCATTGCAGTTAATACACGACCACCATACGAACCATTCTCACCCGGATCTGCTGTATATGCCGTCGCTTCTACTGTAATTTCACGACCACCATTAGGCGCACTTGTTTCAGTAGATTTCGCAACTGGTTTTGCAGCCGGCTTTTCTTTTACCACAGGTTTACTTGATTCTACCTTCTTAATAGAATCGTTACTCTTAACAGACTCTTTATTCTTAACTGCTGTATTATTTTTAACCGGCGTATTTGTACTAACCGGTCCTTCTTCTTGAGTTGCAACTTCTTTCTTTTCGATTACAGGTGCCGTTCCTGTTAGAAATGGCACGTGAACATATCCGACTTTTCCATTGTAGTCAAATTGTAACCATTCATTTTGAACTTGATTCGTCGTTTCAATCACATCGTCTTTATTAAGTTTACCAAGAACTTCAGAATCAGTATTCGCTCCAGCACGAACATTTAATACGCCCGCCGTTACATAATATGTGCTCTTTGTAAATTCAGCACTTACAAACGCTTCCTTACCGTTCAACTTAATTTTTGTCCATCCATTTTCTGTATTTATAACATCTAGTGTATTCCCACTTAACACTTTACCTACAAGCTTTGACTCTACATTTGGGTTTTCTCTAACATTTAATACGTCTGTTGTTACAATTGTTTCCGCTTTAGCAGAACCCGCAAAAATCCCAAGACCAAAAACTGCTGCTGTTGCTATACCTAATAATTTTTTCATGAATAGCCTCCATTTGCTTTGTTTTCGTATTCTCATTATAGCAACAGATTTTTAGAATTTTTAGAAATCACACAATTACAAAGCATTCGTAATATACGATTAATGAGTTGTAACATAAATTTCCATATTAATAAAATGTATTTCTAATACAATCTTCAATGGTTTTCATATATTTTTCACATACGAGCACAAGAACTTTTTTCCAGAAAAAATTACAGTGTTACTTTTTTGTTACAAAAAATTCACAATTCATTACATCTTTTACCAAAAAACATCAATATTCAATTGTTAACCTACTTTTTTGTAATAAAAAAAGCAGCTAATAAAAGCTACTTTCTTTTCATTTGTTATTGAACTTTCTTTTTCCAAACACCTAGCATAATAGCCGAGACAATCGTTCCAATTAATATAGAGAAAATATATAGTAATGGTTTATTTACTAACGCTATTACAAATAATCCACCATGCGGTGCCGGTAATGTAATTTGGAATAACATAGATAACGCACCTGCAATACTTGAACCAACAACACAACTTACAATTACTCGAACCGGATCTGCAGCTGCAAACGGAATCGCACCTTCTGTAATGAACGATGCTCCCATAATATAATTTGTTAAACCAGATTTACGTTCCGCTTCTGTAAACTTTGATTTAAAGAATGTAGTTGCGAATGCAATCGCAAGTGGCGGTACCATACCACCAGCCATAACTGCTGAGTGCACTCCAAAATTTTGTGCTTCTATTGCAGCAATACCAAACGTAAATGCCGCTTTATTAATTGGACCACCCATATCAATTGCCATCATACCACCTAAAATAAGACCTAGTAATATAGCATTCGTACCGTTTAAACCATTTAACCACCCTGTCAACATTTCATTTAATGCTACTACAGGCGGAATTACTACTTTTTGCATTACAACTCCTGTAATCAATAATCCAAAGACTGGATATAACAAAACAGGTTTAATTCCTTCTAATTGTACTGGTAGTCCTGAAAATAATCTTTTCAACCCTAAAACAACATATCCAGCTAAGAAACCAGCAATTAATCCACCTAAAAATCCAGCATTCGCATTCGCTGCTAAAAATCCACCTACAACACCAGGCATAAAACCAGGACGATCAGCAATAGAGCTTGCAATAAATCCAGCTAAAATTGGTACAAGGAATAAAAACGCACCTGTTTTTCCTCCACCAATTGACATGAACAATTCAGCTAAAGGACCTTCCGCCTTTATACCACCAAACGAAAACGCTAGCGCTATTAAAATCCCGCCACCAACAACGAATGGAAGCATATTACTTACACCGCTCATTAAATGCTTATAAATTCCTAATCCTTTTTCTCGCTCAATATTTTCTGATTTCCCGTCCTCTTTTACACCTTTAAAGATTGGTGCATCTTGTTTGACAGCTCGATTGAGCAATTTTTCCGTTTTTCGAATCCCGTCAGCAACTGGCACTTGAATGACATGTTTACCAGCAAAACGATTCATTTCTACTTGTTTATCTGCCGCAACAATAATAGCTGTTGCACGTTCAATATCCTCTTTCGTTAAACCGTTTTTAATACCTGTTGATCCGTTTGTTTCAACTTTAATCGCTATTCCTAACTCTGCCGCTTTTGCTTTTAAGCTATCCGCCGCCATATATGTGTGAGCGATTCCAGTTGGGCAAGCTGTAACAGCAAGTACGTACGGTTCATTTCCTTCTGGTTTGGCGACCTCAATCTCTTCTTCTTTTTCATTCTCTTTTTCATCAAATAGACGAAGAAGCTCAATTTCATCCTTCGCTTCTAATAGTTGCTTGCGAAATCCTTCATCCATTAATACTGTCGATAAACGAGACAACGTTTCTAAATGAGTATTATTCGCTCCTTCACTTGCAGCAATCATAAAGAATAAATGCGCAGGCTGTCCATCAAGCGACTCATAATTGATACCGCTTACACTTCTACCAAAACAAATCGATGGTTGTTTAACAGCCTTTGTCTTCGCATGAGGTATTGCAATGCCTTCCCCAATTCCAGTCGTACTTTGGGACTCCCGCTTTAAAATAGCTTCTTTAAATTCCGTTTTACTATTTAAACGATTTGCCCCATTTAATTTCTCAACTAATTCATCTATGACAGCTTCTTTATTTGAAGCTGCCAAATCCATAATAACTGTATCCCTTTTTAATAGTTCTGTAATTTTCATATGTTGCTTCCCCCTATCGCTTAGCTACAATTACTTGCGACAATAATTCTTCTACTTTTTCCTTCTTACATAAATCAGCTGAAAATGCTGTTGCACTCCCTGTTGCAACGCCGTATTGAAATGCCTTTTCAATATCTTTTGTCTGTTCATATTTGCCTACAAACCCTGCAACAAGAGAATCTCCGGCCCCAACTGAATTAATTACAACACCTTTTGGAACAGTCGCTTCATATATACCTTCTGCCGTAAATAATAAAGCTCCCTCTCCAGCCATCGATACGATAACGTGTTTTACACCTTGTTCAATTAATTTTCTTCCATAGGGTAAAATGTCTTCTACTGTTGAAAGCTCCACTCCAAACAACTCACCAAGTTCATGGTGGTTTGGCTTAATTAAAAATGGCTTATTTTTAATTACATGTTGCAGTGCACTTCCACTTGCATCTACTACTACACGAATACCTTTTTCAGCTCCAAACGCAGCGATTGATTCGTAAAAGGTACTTGGAATAGAGACTGGTACACTCCCAGCGAGTACAACACAATCTCCAGGTTGCATACTCTCAATTTTTTTCATTAACTGTTCGAACTGCTCTTTTGTTACAAGAGGACCTTGGCCATTTAATTCTGTTTCTTCTTTCCCTTTTATTTTCACATTAATGCGAGTATCTTCATCTACTTGGACGAAGTTAGTTGTTACACCTTCATCATGTAATACCTCTTTAATAAATTGACCAGTAAATCCACCAGTAAATCCAAGTGCTATATTTTTAACACCTAAACGCTGAAGAACACGAGAAACATTAATTCCTTTTCCTCCAGGAAACTTCATATCTTTCTCCGCTCGATTTATTGTTCCTAAATCAAAAGAAGGAACTTGCACTACATAATCAATAGATGGGTTTAAAGTAACTGTATAGATCATTGTTTATCAGCCTCAATTACATTGGTTTGTTTTTTATATTTTTCTAAATCAATTTCTAAATGGTTTGTAATAATATTTGCATCTTCAACATTTGCAATTTTCGCAAACGCAACTTCTGAAAACTTACTTTCATCAATTAAGAAATATCCTTCGTTTGCTAATGTTAATGCCATTTGTTTTAAGAGCGCTTCTTCTGGATCTGGCGTTGTAAAGCCAAGCTGTTCATGTACACCATTTGCACCTAAAAAACATTTATCAAAACGATACTTCTGCATACTTTCCTGTGCCATAGCACCGATTAAAGCTTTCGTCCTACTCTTCATCATTCCGCCTAGTAAATACGCACAAATATTATTTTTAACTAAAGCTTCAATATGCATAAGTCCATTCGTAACGACAGTAACATCTTTATTTATTAAAAATGGAATCATTTCAAATGTTGTACTTCCTGCATCTAAATAAATACAATCACCTTGTTCAATAACGCTAGCCGCATAATTAGCAATTTGTTGTTTTATTTGAATGTTTTTGGATGATTTTTCAACCATCGTTGGTTCTTGCCCTTTTCCTGTTAAAACAGCGGCACCACCATGAACTCTTTTTAATAACCTTTGCTTTTCCAATTGTGCTAAATCACGGCGAATTGTCGACTCAGAGCTTTCTGTTCTTTCAACTAATTGCTGTAATTTTACAACTTTCTGTTCTTTTACAAGTTGCAATATCATTTGATGACGTTCAGGAGTTAACATTTTATTCACCTCTTCTTTGATTACAGTATAATGAAAACGGTCACAAAAATCAACCATAAACAATCAAAAATAATCAAAAACACCCACAAACGTTTATAAACAGCAAAAAAGAAACCTATTCGATCAAACAATCAAATAGGTTTCTTTTCTAAATTCACTTATAAAGAAGCTTTATATATACTTAGAACATCATCTTTATTTAATTTTTTAAAGTTACCAAATTCACCATACACCATCGCTTTATTAGCCATTATATCAATTTCATTTTCTCCAATAGCGTAATCAGATAATGTTACTGGTGCCTCAATTGAAGTCCAAAATTGACGCAGTGCCTCAATTCCTTCTAACGCCACTTCTTTATCTGTTTTACCACCTGTTTCTATATCAAATACACGAATAGCGAACTGTTTAAAACGACTTACATTTTCCTCTACAACATGCTTCATCCAGTTTGGGAATAAAATCGCAAGGCCACCCCCGTGTGGTATATCATGAACAGCAGAAACTGCATGCTCAATATTATGAGTCGCCCAATCTCCTTTTACTCCCATCGCTAAAATGCCGTTTAACGCCATAGTACCACAATATAAAATAGTTTCTCTATGCTCATAATTTTCTAAATCACTTAAAAGCTTAGGAGCTGTCTCAATTACTGTTTTTAAAACAGCTTCACAATAACGATCTTGTAGTTCTGTATTCGTTCCATGATGGAAATATTGTTCTAATACGTGCGACATAATATCTACCATACCGTAAATTGTTTGATCTTTCGGTACAGAAGTAGTATGAACTGGATCTAAAATCGAAAACTGCGGGAAAGTAACCGGGCTACCCCATCCATACTTTTCATTCGTTTCCCAGTTTGTAATTACCGAGCCTGCATTCATTTCAGATCCTGTTGCTGCAAGAGTAAGTACAGTACCAAATGGTAATGCCTCATTAGCAAATGTTTTTTTCGTTACAATATCCCATACATCTCCATCGTACTTACTACCAGCTGCAATTGCCTTCGTACAGTCGATCACACTTCCTCCACCAACTGCTAAAATGAATTCAACACCATTCTCTTTACAAATTTGAATCCCTTTCTTTACAGTTGATACACGTGGATTCGGTTCAACACCTGTCAATTCAAATACTTCTGCATTAATATCCTTTAAAATAGAAATTACATTATCATAAATACCGTTTCTTTTAATGCTGCCTCCCCCGTATACGAGAAGAACTTTTTTACCGAACTGTGGAATTTCAGTTTTTAACTGTTCTAATTGACCTTTACCGAAAATAAGTTTCGTTGGATTACGAAATACAAAATTTTGCATATTTCTTTACCATCCCTTCTATTTGAAAAGCAACTATACTTTTGTATACCATATTTTTTTCATTTCACAAAAATATTTGCTTAATAAAAAAATCCCAGCCTACAGGCTGAGATTTTTTTTATTGGTAATAAGGTGAGATCATTAAGTAAACAATAACACCAGATAAACTTACATATAACCAAATCGGCATCGTCCAACGTACAATTTTACGGTGGCGTGTCAATTGATTTGTAAAACCAAATACAAGTGCAAACAATGCAAGTGGTACAATAATTGCTGCAAGGATAATATGCGTAATTAAAATAATGAAGTACACATATTTAATGAACCCTTCTCCGCCAAAATGTGTTGCTGGCGCCAAGTAATGATACGATAAATAAGAAACACAAAATAGCAACGTCGTTGTAAATGCTGCGAGGATAAAACCACGGTGCATTTTCACATTCTTTTTAATAATAGAGTATAAAGCTGCTAATAAGAATACGAACGTAAAGCTATTAAAAATCGCATTTAACATTGGTAAAATTGTTACATCAAAATGTACTTCTCCTTCATAGCCAACAGGTCCAAAGAACAAAAATAAAATAATCGCATTTACAATTACAGAAAGCGTTATCACAATAGGAGCATAGCTTTTCTGATTTGTTGATTGATCCACCAAAATGGTCACTCCCTCTTCCTTCAAGTATGTATACATAACCTCACTATTTTAACATATTATTCACAGTGTAAATGTGACAATAGTTTGACACAGCAAGACAAGACAAAGAAAAAAATCCTTCTTAATAAAACTTCTTAAGAAGGATTTTATCGCTTTATTATTCAAATAGCAACGCGATTAATTTTTGTTAAAAAATGTATCGCTATATGCTTGAAAAATTTCAGACACTTGATATCCCATTAATGAAATTGCTGTTAATGAAAAGAAACCAATCATAAGAAATCGAAACCACATATAAATCTCCTCCTTGTATTTAGCTTAAAAAACGTTAGCTACCTTACAAGTTACGTGGCACTCTTCATCATCACTTTCCTTCTTCTTTACAATTGCTGTTATAAATCGAATCATAAAGAATAGAACAAAAGGAAATTGTTCGTAATTCACATTGGCATAATTTAGCAACGGCTCGCGCTGCACATCGAACGGAGATGAGAAGGAATAGAACATACCTTGCTCTTCCATATATACAATTACAATTTTCATGCAAAATACTATTCCTAAAAACGAAACAATATCTTGCCATTCTGTCGTATATAACAGGTTATACAGCTCTAATACGTACTCTTCCATCATCATCCCCCCTTCCTTTTTTACCATTTTGCTCGCCTTCGTATAAAAAGTCAAGAAAAAAGTTTATATCCACTATGACAATAGTAATTACTTGTTTCTATGATTATATATGATTCTTTTATAGCAATGATTGGGTGTAACTCTCTTCGAAAACAAGAAAATTAGAATCGAACAGATTCCTCATTCTTACTTTTAGGATTCAAAACTGTGCTATTTTTATTTCTATTAAAAATAAAATACGAAAGTATGATAAGAACAGTAACAAACATTGTTAAAAGTGCTTGTGAACGTAAAGAATCAATTGCGAGCATCGCAACTAAAACTGCTATAATAGCGGCAATTGTAACATACGTTACATACGGAAAAAGCCACATTTTCACTTTCAAATTTTGTTGTTCTACTTTCCCCATTTTTTTACGCATCTTTAAATGCGAAACTGCAATAACGAGATAAACTAGTAACGCAATCCCGCCAGATGCATTCACTAAAAACAAAAAGACTTTATCTGGAGAAATGTAACTAAAAACAACTCCAATATAAGCGAAGAAAGTTCCAAATAAAACCGCTCGAACAGGAACACCACTACTGTTCAATTTTAAAAATGACTTTGGCGCATCTCCTCTTTCTGCCATTGAAAAAAGCATTCTTGAGTTTGTATATAAACCTGAATTTAAGCAAGAAAGTACAGCTGTTAAAACGATAAAATTCATAATTTGTGCTGCCGCTGGTATTCCTATATGTTCAAGTACAGCTACAAATGGACTTTTTAATATGTTAGCTGAATTCCATGGCAGTAGCGTAACAACTACCGCTATAGACCCAATAAAAAATACAAGAATACGCCAAATCACACTGTTTGTTGCTGTTTTTACTGCTTTTACAGGTTCTGCAGATTCACCAGCCGCTACTGCTACAATCTCTGATCCCATAAATGAAAATATAACAACAGTAATTCCAAGCAATACCGAACTTATACCGTTTGGCATAAATCCACCTTGTCCAATTAAATTCGAAGTGCCGGGTGCTTCTGTTCCTGGAACAAGCCCTAAAATAACAGCAAGACCTAGGCAAAGGAACAAAACAATACTTATTACTTTAATAAAAGAAAACCAATATTCAAACTCTCCAAATGATTTCACCGAAAAAACGTTCGTCAACGTTAATAAAATTGTTAATATTAAACTTAATAACCAGAGCGGTATTTGTGGAATCCAATATTGGATAATACCAGCACCTGCTGTGGCTTCTATTGCAATAACAATTACCCAGAAAAACCAGTATAACCAGCCTATTGTATAACCCGCCCATGGACCAATTGCTTCTCTTGCATACGTTGCAAATGAACCACTTGTCGGATTTACAGCTGCCATTTCTCCTAGCATTCTCATGACGAAAATGACTAGAAGTCCTGCTAATGCATATGAAACGATAGAACCAGGTCCTGCCGAATGTACAACTGCACCACTTCCAACAAACAAACCAGCCCCTATTACGCCGCCAATTGAGATCATTGTAATGTGGCGTATTTTGAGATCTTTCTTTAGATTTTTATCCAACTCTTGTACATCCCCTTCCAAACTAAATTTTGAAATTTATGTAAGAGTACTGTGCGAAAGATTTTGTCCTATACTTTAAAATATATCAAAATATTCTGAATTTAACAATTGCAATTCAACCTCCCTCAAAAATTATTTCATTAGGTTTAATACTTTTCCATACACAATTGTTGAGAAAATTATAGTCCTCTTACAAAAGAAAGAATTTTCAGATATTATTAAATAAACAAGATTATACATCTAGACAACTTTTTGTATAGGAGTGTTGATATGTTAAACAAATTCAAATTTTTTTGTTGTATTTTAGTACTGTTCTTACTGCTACCGCTATCCCCTTTTCAAACACAAGCAGCAAACAATTTAGGTTCAAAATTACTCGTTGGATACTGGCATAACTTCGATAACGGTACTGGCATTATTAAATTAAGAGACATTTCACCAAAATGGGATGTAATCAATGTATCTTTCGGTGAAACTGGTGGTGATCGTTCCACTGTTGAATTTTCCCCTGTATATGGTACAGATACAGAATTCAAATCAGATATTTCTTATTTAAAAAGTAAAGGAAAGAAAGTAGTTCTTTCAATAGGTGGACAAAATGGGGTCGTTTTACTTCCTGACAATGCCGCTAAGCAACGTTTTATTAATTCCATACAATCTCTGATTGATAAATACGGTTTTGATGGAATAGATATTGACCTTGAATCAGGTATTTACTTAAACGGAAATGACACTAATTTCAAAAACCCAACTACTCCTCAAATCGTAAATCTTATATCAGCTATTCGAACAATCTCAGATCATTATGGTCCAGATTTTCTATTAAGCATGGCTCCTGAAACAGCTTATGTTCAAGGCGGTTATAGCGCATACGGAAGCATCTGGGGTGCATATTTACCAATTATTTACGGAGTGAAAGATAAACTAACATACATTCACGTTCAACACTACAATGCTGGTAGCGGGATTGGAATGGACGGTAATAACTACAATCAAGGTACTGCAGACTACGAAGTCGCTATGGCAGATATGCTCTTACATGGTTTTCCTGTAGGTGGTAATGCAAATAACATTTTCCCAGCTCTTCGTTCAGATCAAGTAATGATTGGACTTCCTGCAGCACCAGCGGCAGCTCCAAGTGGTGGATACATTTCGCCAACTGAAATGAAAAAAGCTTTAAATTATATCATTAAAGGAGTTCCGTTCGGAGGAAAGTATAAACTTTCTAACCAGAGTGGCTATCCTGCATTCCGCGGCCTAATGTCTTGGTCTATTAATTGGGATGCAAAAAACAACTTTGAATTCTCTAATAATTACAGAACATATTTTGATGGTCTTTCCTTGCAAAAATAATAAAAAACAACAATAGGTTATAGGACCTATTGTTGTTTTTTATTTATGTAAATTACTTTTTCACTTCTACATGATGAAGAGATTCTTTTTCATCTCTTACATAACTATTTACAAGACTTAAAAGTAATTTACCACCAATTAACATCGCTTGTTCATCAAAATCAAATTGAGGATGATGATGTGGATATGTTGCTCCTATTTCTTCATTACCCGCACCTGTGAAGAAAAATGCTCCAGGAACATGGTCTAAGTAGTATGCAAAATCTTCTCCCCCCATAATAGGTGGTACTTCCATGACCCGTTCTCTGCCAAGATCACGTTCCGCAACCGTCATAAAATGACGTGTTTCATCTACATGATTTATTAATATTGGATAGCCTCGTTTATATTGAATATTAACTTCAGCATGAAGAGACTGACAAATCCCTTCAACAACTCGTTTAAATTCCTTCTCCATATATTCTCTCACTTCAGGATCTAGCCTTCGAATGGTCCCTGTAAATGTAGCAGTATCTGCAATAATATTATCTGCTTGACCAGCATGAAATGTGCCTACTGTTAATACTGCAGATTGAAGCGGATCTACTTTTCTACTAACTAAAAGTTGTAATTGGTTAATAACTTGCGTTGCAACGATAATAGCATCTACAGTATGGTGCGGCATACCTCCATGACCACCTCGCCCTTGAACCTTCACTTCAAAAGAATCAGCTGCTGCCATCATTGCTCCAGCTCTTGCCCCAACAATTCCCAATGGCATTTGAGAAGATAAATGTGTACCAAATACAACATCTACTCCCTCTAAACAACCATCCTCAATCATGGCAATTGCCCCACCAGGTTCTTTTTCTTCTGCATGTTGATGTATAAGAACTATTTTTCCAGAAAGCTGATCTCTATGGTCACTTAATATTTTTGCAACTCCTAAAAGTGTTGCTGTATGTCCATCATGCCCACAAGCGTGCATTACACCAGGAATCTTTGATTTATATGAAACTTGCTTTTCATCTTGGATAGGTAGCGCATCGAAATCAGCACGTAGCGCTATCGTCTTCCCAGGTCTTCCACCTTCAATTACTCCGATTACTCCTCTGCCCCCGATATTTGTTTTCACCTCAATATGAAAACTTTTTAAGATTTCAGCTACTTTTCTCGGCGTTTCTATTTCTTGAAACGACAGCTCTGGATATTGATGAAAATCTCTTCGCCATGAAACTATTTGGTTATATAAACTTTCCAATTCTTTATGCCATGTTTCTATCATAGAAATTCCCCTTTCTTTATTTAACACATTAAATAAAACTTACATAACATTCAGTATTTAATCAATAAAAAAGAGAACTTTCTCTAAAAGTCCTCCTACTATTCTAGTCACTATTTTGCTTCAACACAAAAACTGAAAGTTCAGGTACACTCCAAAATCTAACAGGCATCCTAGTAGTCCCAATGCCACGATTTACATATAAATATAACGGCTTACTCTTCCCCTCTACTTCATACATACCTTCAACATAGTTCTCAGCTAGTTTGGTAGTAATTAACGGACCTACGAAAGGAATTTGGACTTGTCCTCCGTGACTATGTCCTGACAGTTGAAGATCAACTGGGTAACGATTTATTTTGGTTACAACATCCGGCTCATGTACTAATAACATGTTGAAATCATTTTGTTTCAAGTTTTTTAAAGTTGAATCTATTTGCGGCTTCCCTAATAGAAAATCATCCAAACCTGATATTGTAATATATTTGCCGTTTTCCACTTTAATTTTCTGCACTCCATTTACTAATACAGAAAAACCAGCTTCCTCCATATATTTTTTGTAAAATAAACTACCGCCCCCGCCCCTATCATGATTCCCAAACACAGCATATTTCCCTAAGGGAGCGTAAATTTTCTGCAAAATAGCCTTCGCTTCTTCTCTTTCCGCATTATAAGACCCAAATTTATCTATTAAATCTCCGGTAAAAACTACTATATCTGGATGTAATTCATTCATCTTCTCCACTAAATGTTCAAGTTGTTTCAGTGTAAACTCTGGTCCTAAATGTACATCTGAAAACTGTAATATTTTTTTATTATTAAATTCTTTAGGAATTGCAGAAGCTTCTATTTCATTCCATGTAACCGTTACTAGTTTTCGTTCTATTTCTGTCGCATAATAATACAAACTTACTGGTATCATTAATATACTTATAAAACTAATAATAAATATCTTTATGATTGATTTTTTTCGTTCTTTTTTTACATGATTCGTATTCATGTTT
This sequence comes from Bacillus cereus group sp. BfR-BA-01524, assembly GCF_022662595.1. Taxonomy (NCBI): domain Bacteria; kingdom Bacillati; phylum Bacillota; class Bacilli; order Caryophanales; family Bacillaceae; genus Bacillus; species Bacillus cereus group sp. BfR-BA-01524. Next base: position 15,121 of record NZ_JAKUDW010000008.1, read on the forward strand.
TCACCTCTAGAAACACTTTAAATCCTTATTGTTACATTAATGTGACAACATGAACAATGTTATTAATATGTAATTCCCTCCATATTCACTTTGACAATTTTATACAGAAGTCATAACATATTTTTATAATACGTAGATTTTTGAATTTTTTTCTATTCATTCCATCATTTTATTACGGAGGGGTTATTCATGTCTGTATTTACACCAGAAGAAATTACGGAACTTGCTGCGAATTCAGGAAGGAAAAAAGCTCATTTATCATTGCTCCCTATGCTAATTCTTGGTTTTTTTGGTGGTGCTTTTATCGCATTAGGGTATTTACTCGATATTCATGTTATTGGGACAATGCCAAAATATTGGGGATCATTTTCTAGTTTTCTAGGCGCTGCTGTATTCCCTATTGGTCTTATTCTCGTTATTCTTGCAGGCGGTGAACTAATAACTGGTAACATGATGACAGTTTCTATGGCCTGGCTCCAAAAGAAAATTACTTTATTTCATTTCATACGAAATTTAGTTATTGTTACATTTAGCAATTTCATAGGAGCTGTATTCGTAGCCTATTTTTTCGGTCATATCGTTGGCTTAACTGAAGGAGCTTTTTTAGCGAAAACTATTTCTATCGCTCAAGCGAAACTACAAGATACACCATTGCAAGCATTTATTTCTGCAATCGGATGTAATTGGCTCGTTTGTTTAGCTGTTTGGCTCAGTATGGGAAGTAAAGAATTTATCGGAAAGATTATCGGTATTTGGTTCCCAGTTATGACTTTTGTTGCGATTGGATTTCAACACGTTGTAGCAAATATGTTTGTCATCCCAGCCGCAATTTTTGCCGGTCATTTCACTTGGGCTGAATATTTTCCAAACTTTATTTTTGTTTTCTTTGGAAATTTAGTAGGAGGTATGTTATTTGTAGCACTACCTTACTTCATATCTTATAATAAGAAACTACCTTCTCATCAAGAGAAGACTGAAATGAAGAACAAATCTCTGTCCGCTTAAATGGAATGTCTATAAAGTGTCCTAAAAAATATTACAAATTTCATTTTTTTTGCGAATATATGTACGTACACTTGTTCTCGAATGTTTTATACGTTATAATAACAACTTAAATAGCATTATTTACATATGAGGTGAAAAACATGAACAAAACAGAATTAATTAAAAACGTAGCACAAAATGCTGAGATTTCTCAAAAAGAAGCTACTGTAGTTGTACAAACTGTAGTAGAATCAATCACTAACACTTTAGCTGCTGGTGAAAAAGTACAACTTATCGGATTCGGTACATTCGAAGTTCGTGAAAGAGCTGCTCGTACAGGCCGTAACCCACAAACTGGTGAAGAAATGCAAATCGCAGCTTCTAAAGTACCTGCTTTCAAAGCTGGTAAAGAACTAAAAGAAGCTGTAAAATAATGAAAAATATCCTTCTCATTTATGAGAAGGATATTTTTTTCATAACATAATTAATAAAAATCTGACCATTATGCTGTTTCTTTTGTTCTTTTATGCAAATAAAACCTTTACTTTCAAAAAAAGGTTTTGCGGTAATGCTCGCCTCTGTATATATCTCCCTATGCCCCAATTTCACTGCTTCTTTTTCTAACTTCTGTAGTATGTATGAAGCGACTCTTTTCCCTTGATAATCTTTATGCGTAAATAAGCGATCCACGTAATGATCATCGTTATAATCTCCAAACCCCACAATCACACCGTTATGATCCGCTACATAACTAATATTCTTTTCTAAAGACTTTAACCAGCTTTCTCTATCTAGTCGATCCGGTGCCCACGCCTGTATCTGTAACTCATTATAATCTTTTGCATTAACCGTATGAACTGTTTCATAGAACAATTGTAATACTTGATCTAAATTTTCTTTCTGGAATGTTCTAATTATAATATCTTTTAACATATATAAGTCTCCTTACCAAACTACCTCTTTACTTTTCTACTATATACGACTCCATATTTCTTCTTTATTATATCGTTTTAATTTCTATACGAACAAAAAAACAATACTTATTCAAAGTATTGTTTTTTAATTCTATTCAATTACTTAATGTAGCTTTTTAAGCTTTTAATTTAACTCTTTGTAATCGTAATGCATTTAATACAACAGATACAGAACTAAATGCCATCGCTGCTCCAGCAACCCAAGGTGCTAAGAAGCCTAATGCCGCAATTGGAATTCCTAACGCGTTATAAGCTAATGCCCAGAATAAATTTTGTTTAATATTTCTTATCGTCATTTTACTCATAAAGATCGCATCAGCAATACTATTTAAGTCACCGCGGATTAACGTTATATCCGCTGCTTCCATCGCTACATCCGTTCCCGTTCCAATTGCCATACCAATGTTCGCTGTAGCAAGAGCAGGAGCATCATTTATCCCATCTCCAACCATCGCTACTTTCTTACCATTTGCTTGCAATTTTTTCACTTCTTCTGCTTTTCCTTCTGGCAATACTTCTGCAATTACGTGATCAATACCAACTTGCTTTGCAATCGCCTGAGCAGTTTGTGTATTATCTCCTGTAATCATCACAACGTCTAGACCCATTTTTTTCAGTCTTGTGATAGCTGCTTTTGAAGTATCTTTCACAGTATCTGCAACGGCAACTATACCAGCATATTCTTTATCGATTGCAATAAGCATTGCTGTTTTTCCTTCTCGTTCTAGCTCTTCCATTGATTTTGAAACTTCTTCAATATCAATATTGAATTTCTTCATTAATCGACGTGTGCCAATTAATAATTGTTTTCCTTCTACAACTGATTCGATACCGAATCCAGGAATCGCTTCAAACGTTTCTGAACTTGGAATATCAATTTTCTTTTCTTTAATTCCTTCTACAATCGCTTCTGCAAGTGGGTGTTCAGAATTTTTTTCTGCCGCACCTACTAAACGTAGTATTTCTTCTTCATGGAATCCATCTGCTACAATTATATCTGTTAACACAGGCTTTCCGTTTGTCACAGTACCTGTTTTATCTAGAATAACTGTATCTAATCGATGCGTTGCTTCTAAATGCTCTCCGCCTTTAAATAAAATACCATACTCAGCTGATCTTCCTGATCCTGCCATAATAGATGTAGGCGTTGCAAGACCTAATGCACATGGACAAGCGATAACAAGTACTGCTATCATTTTCTCAAGTGCTCCGCCAAAATCACCAGGTGTAACAAATATCATCCATACTGCAAATGTGATAATCGCAATCACAACTACAACCGGTACGAAAATACCTGAAATTTGATCCGCTACCCTTTGAATAGGAGCTTTTGAACCTTGTGCCTCTTCTACTACTTTAATAATTTGAGCTAATGCAGTATCTCTGCCTACTTTAGTTGCTTTCACTTTTAAAAAACCATTTTTATTTATTGTCGAACCTATTACTACATCCCCAATTGACTTATCAACAGGAATACTTTCACCCGTTAACATCGATTCGTCAATCGCTGATTTTCCTTCTACAATCTCACCATCTACTGGTATTTTTTCACCAGGCTTTACATAGACGATATCACCAGCTACTACTTCTTCAATCAAAATTTTTATTTCTGTTCCATCTCGCACAACTGTAGCTGTCTTCGCTTGTAAACCCATCAATTTTTTAATCGCTTCTGATGAGCGCCCTTTTGCTTTCGCTTCAAATAATTTACCTAAAATAATTAATGTAATAAGTACCGCACTCGTTTCAAAATATAAATCTGTCATATGTTCCGAAGAACCAATAGATTGAATACTTAAATATACACTATAGAAATACGCGGCCGACGTTCCAAGCGCCACGAGAACATCCATATTAGCACTTTTATTACGTAACGCTTTATAAGCCCCAACATAAAACTGTCCACCAATGATAAATTGAACAGGAGTTGCAAGTGCTAGTTGCACCCAAGGGTTCATTAACATATCTGGTAAATAAATAAACGACGTAAATGCGAAATGACTAACCATTGCCCACAATAATGGGAAAGATAAAATAAACGAAATAATAAACTTCTTCTTTTGTCTTTCAATTTCTTGTAGTCGATGATCAGTTGATGCATCTTGATCATCTAGTTTCACTTCTAATTTATATCCTAGCTTCGTAATCGCGCTCTTCATTTCATTTACATTAACTTCATCAGGATTAAAGTCTACTGTGGCTGATTCTAAAGCAAAATTTACTGTCGCCTTGTTCACACCATCTAACTTATTTAAACGCTTTTCAACTCTATTTGCACATGCTGCACATGTCATTCCTGAAACAGTAAATTCAGCTTTATCACTTACAATTCCATATCCTAATGATTCAACTTTTTCTTTAAATTGTTGCGGATTTGTTTTAGTTGGATCGTACATTATTTTTGTTTTTTCAAGCGCAAAATTTACATTTGCCTCATGAACACCTTCTACTTTTTTTAGACCTTTTTCAATTCTATTTGCACATGCCGCACATGTCATTCCTGATATTTGAAGATTGGCCTCTTTTTTTTCATTCATGTCTCTCACCTCTATATACCCTTATGAGGTATAATTATTAGCAAAATAAATCGTACTTCATTTAAAGTACGATTTATTTCCATATCTAAAAATAATTATTGAACATCGTATCCTTGATCTTCGATTACAGCAACGATATCTTTTAATGTTACAGCAGACGAGTCGATAGTAACTTCAACAGTTCCTTCTGCTAATTGAACCTTCACTTGTTCAACACCGTTTAGCTCTTTCACACTGCTTTCGATAGCATTTACACAATGTCCACAAGACATACCTTCAACTTGTAATGTTAACTGTTCCATTTAAAATCCTCCTCTTGTTTATTCATTGTTTGTTAATCACAATTACATCTTACCATACCCCCCTAAGGTAATCAATGGTTTTATATCATGATTTTTCAATTATTTTCTAAAAGTTTATTTTACACACACTTTTTCACTACAATACACCAAAATCCAATATAAGGATAAACAAAAAAACAAGCCAGTTAAATACTAGCTTGTTTTTACGCTTTTGAAAAACGTTCAAATACTGTCATTAATTCTTCAATTGCTTCGTCACCATTTCCATTTTTAATAGCTCCTGAAACACAATGACTCGTATGATTTTTGAGAACGCCCATTCCTACTTTTTTCATCGCTGCATTAATCGCTGAAATTTGCACTAAAATATCTACGCAATAACGATCATTTTCAATCATGTTTTGAATACCGCGGACCTGTCCTTCAATTCTCTTTAATCTATTTATAATCTGTTCTTTTTCTTTTTCTGATCTATGTGTTACTGCTTCATGTTCTTTATGATCCATATTATCACCTTCTTAAAGTTTCTCTTCATCCAATAAAACAATTGTTTTTTATGAGTATACCAATTATAGCATTAAATATCTACGCATGATACCCCATAAGAGTATATTTACACTTTATGATTATTCTTAACAACTCATTAGCTTCTTAATCTCAATTTTCAGTATACCCTTTCCTTTTTGCCGAAAAAATCATTATATCTCTCATCAAAATTTAATAAAGTGAAACAAGAATAAGCGGGGATTACCCGCCCCCGCTTATTCTTCGTCTATAATGTTTAAATTTTAATTTTCAGATATTTAATCCAAGAATTTTTTCTTTCCATATATAATTATTGCTGATCACATACTTTTGTATCATTCACTACTGAAGTTCCTTCAACGGTTACCGTATGAAAACAGTCATTTACTCGAACTGTCACAACATTATCTTGCCGATCAATGATATGATATTCATTAAAATTTTTATTTAGAGCACTGCGAATTTGTTCTCCTTCATAAATTGGGATGCCATGCGATAGAACCCAAATAAGTCCAGCGATAGCAAGAATAGTTTTCATACGATCTACCTCCTTGGGAATATAGTGAACTTTTAATCCATGCTTTTTCAGCTCTAAGAATCATGATTGGAATAAACCAAGCCTTTTTGGAAATAAGTTCATTTCGTCTATTTTATGTTTATGCTAATTGTGACCGATTTGTGACAACTTTTTGTCTCTTTAGACGAAAAGTTGAAACAAAACTTTCAAAAAGAACAATTCTACATATTAAAAAGGTTATGGAATGTTTCATCCATAACCTTTTTAAGCTCAATTCTACAACTGATCCACCGTACTTCATGTGATCTTTGTAGACTTGTTTTATTTTCGTTCAGTGGCATCAAAGCAAAACTTCGAAAATACTTCCCACACAAGTTCATTTCTGCTACTTACCCCAGTCTTTTCAAAAATGGATTTTAAATGATCTTGTACCGTGTATATAGATATACAAAGTTCTTGGGCTAATTCCTTTGTCGACATACCTGTAAGAATTTTACGTATTACTTGCTTCTCACGCATTGTAAAACTATAAGTTTCCATAATAAGTGGAAAAATCTCTTCCGGTCTTGCTCTTTCGAATAGAACAATATAACCATCTTGAAAACTACTTGTATGTTCTAACTTACTAGCCCGAATGATTAAAAAATGGCCATAGGCTAAAGGTAGACAAACTTTTTCTTCTCTATTCATACACCCTACATTATACTCGTTAGCCTTTACTTTCGAACAAACTGCACGTATTGGTCTTGGTATTTCTTTTATATTTAACTGTTCATACTTTCTAAGATTTGAAAGCCACTCGCTGCCATCTTGATTCCAATATAATACATTAAATTCCTCACTTACTATAATCGTGCCTGTGCCTATCACCTTCTCTTCTGAAAAAGGTATAGGAACTGCCTTCTTTAAAGCCTCTCCAGCAATTGGGACTATCGTTGCTAAGTACTTACAATCATCGATATGAAACGCGGGACTTGTACTTCCTCGAAATAAACTAAGATGGCCATAACATTTTCCCTTACTCATACAAACGCCCCTTAATTCATCTCCAAAATTTGCTGGTTTTAAAATATTTCGGTATCTCGAACTTTTCTTTTGTTCACCATTTGTCGCCATACTTAGAGAAGCAACATGAGGGGAGTGTTCTGTTAAACATTTAAATTTATTAAAATCATCTTCTAAAAATTCATTCATAAACAATTGTGGATGAATCTTTTCAACACTCTCATCGGTAAATGCCCCAGTAGATAAAAAAGAAATCGGGTCTATAGTTGTAAAACAAGCGGCGTCAAAATCAATGACTTTACGTATCAAGTGGAGAAATGACTCTTGAAATGACCTTATAGAACTTATATGATTCGCCACCATTGTAATTTCTTTCATTGTTTTTTCATGCATCCTCTTCCCCCCAGATTTACGGGATTGTTCCCCTTCATAATTTCATTTCATAATAAACCTATAAAACACATACTTAGGAGGTTTAAAATGAATTGGAATGATACTACCGTAAATTCATATGAACAAAGAATTCCATGTAAAATCCCAGGCTACTACCACTTATATGAAATGATGAATCATTTCTTGTTTACTACACTCCCTAAAAAGAATATCAATCCCAATTTGCTAGTTATAGGTGCTGGTGGCGGACAAGAAATTCTCTCAATAGGCAAACAAAATAGTAATTTATCTTTTACAGGTGTCGATCCATCTGAAAGCATGCTACAGTTAGCTAAAAAAAGAATTAAAAACGAAGGCATACAAAATCATGTTCATCTTGTACATGGAACTATCCACACATTATTACCAAATCAGTTATTTGACGCTGCCACCTGTATGCTTGTCCTGCACTTCATTCCAACTAATAAGGAGAAAAAAGAACTTATTAATGACATCAGTAGTCGCCTAAAGCCTGGTGCGCCATTCTTTCTCTCTTCAATAAATGGTGTGCCCCATACGAGTATATTTTCTACACAATTACATGCTTGGCGCAACCATATGACGCAAAATCAAATTCCATTAGAAGATTGGGACCGATTTGAAAATTCTTTTGAAACAGAAATATTCCCTATTTCCGAAGCTAATTTATTAACTATCATGAAGGAATGTGGCTTTACTCAAATGACTCGCTTTTTCACTAGTTTTTTAATTGATGGATACGTTGCCTTTAAACAATAAGGAAAAAAGGTAAGCAATTGCTTACCTTTTTTCCTATACGTAACTAATAAACCTCAACCCTTTACTTAAAGACGTCGGCACAACAGATGCATGATTCTCCCCTTCAGCTTCATAAAACTTAAATTTAAGTTTATCGTGGTTTACTTGGAGAAGGCGCTCTGATAATTCATTTGCACCTACAACCATATGCTCTCGTTCTAGTGACCCAACTGTAAGGAACACTCCTGTTTCAAACTTAGCATTGTTTAATTCATGTATAAGGCTCTCTTCTTTTTCAAGAACGGATTTATTATTCCACCATATAGATGGACTACTAATAAAATAATTTTGAAAAGCATTTAAGTTTGTAAATAGTATATGCAAAGCAAATAGTCCACCTAAAGAATGTCCAAATAACGTTTGCTTACTTTTATCAATCTCAAAATTCTTTTCAATTTGTGGTTTCAGTTCTTCTTCAATAAAAGTAAAGAAATTATGTGCTCCTCCTGTTTTAGGCCACGGTTTACCGTCTGGTTTTAAAGGGGTATCTTTTGAAATTACGCTAGGCGTAAAATCATAGCATCTTTCTTCCCCTGAAAATGCGCCTTCAATTGGATACCCCACTCCTACTATAATAGCTGGTGAAACACCAGTTTTTTCCGCTCTTACTGATTGTATTTTAACTGCTTCATGAAATGTTTGAAAAAAGGCATTGCCATCTAATACGTAAATAACAGGATATCCTGAATCCGGTGCTGGTTGCCTCGGCTTTGAAATATGAATTTGATATTCCTTACCTTCTAATTTTGAATACATTTTCCACTGCTCTGTATTAGATGTTATAATCTGCTGTTTTTCAATTGTAGTATTCACCCTATCCCCCCCTTTTAACTTGTTACATATATTTCGATTTTTTCTTCTTGAGATACAACGCTATCATAACCGAAACAAACAGGAGCCCCATTATACGGATCAATCATGACACGCGCATCAATATGAAATACTTCTTTTAACACTTCATTTGTAATGATTTCTTCTGGGCTACCAGTTGTAACAATTTCGCCTTCCTTCATTGCAATAATTTCATCTGAAAACCTTGATGCATGGTTAATATCATGTAATACCATAACAACCGTACAATTATGTTCTTTATTTAACTTCTCCACAATTTGTAATACATCTAATTGATGAGACATATCAAGGTATGTAGTTGGCTCATCTAATAGCAACACTTCTGTCTCTTGTGCTAATGCCATCGCTAGCCATACCTTTTGTCTTTGACCGCCTGATAAATTTGCAATTTGTCTCGTTCGAAATTCAGAAGTTTTCGTTATATCTAATGCCCAATCAATCATTTCTTTATCTTTTGTCGTTAACTTATTTACGTTATTGCGATGTGGATAGCGTCCATAAGAAATTAATTCTTCCACTTTAAGTTCACCTGGTGCAATTGGAGTTTGCGGGAGTAAAGCTAACTGCTTCGCAATTTCTTTCGTTGGAATTGTATGTAAATCTTGCCCTTGCAAATATACTTTTCCGCTTTTTTGTTTTAAAATTCTTCCCATCGTTTTTAACAATGTCGATTTACCGCAACCGTTTGGGCCTATAATTGTCGTTACTTTTCCTTCTTGTATTTCCACATTTAAATCGCGAAACACTGTAAGCTTTTCATAACTTGTTTCTAAATTTTTTGCACTTAAAATACTCACTTTTATTCCTCCTCTTACGCTTTCGCCTTATAAAGTAAATATAAGAAATACGGTACACCGACAATAGAAATAACGATTCCAACTGGTAGCTCTACAGGTGTGAAAACTGTTTTCGCAATAAAGTCTGAAGCAATTACAAGAAACATTCCGATTACGCCGCACGTAGGAATTATATACTTATGTTGAATACCGACAAGCCTTTTCGCTATATGCGGTGCCATTAAGCCAATAAAACCGATACTCCCTGAAACAGCAACACATGCGCTCACAAGCCCGATACTACTTAATAGTAAAATCGATTTCTCTCTTTCTACTGAAACACCTAAACTTGTAATACTCGTTTCTTCCAATTGAAATAAATCTAATAAATAAGCTTTCTTTTGTATAAGCGGAATTAAGATAATAAGCCATGGTAACATAGCCACAATATACTTCCAGTTCGCACTATATATGCTTCCAGACACCCACACTGCAGCCATTTCAAAATCAGTTGACTTCATTTTGAGTGATAAATACATAGAAAAGGCTCCAAATCCTGATCCAATTGCAATTCCTGTTAATAAAAGTCGCTGCGAATCTAATTTACCGTTTTTCCAAGAAAACAGATAAATGATGATAGCTGCACCTAATCCGCCTACTAAACCAAACATTGGCATCATCATAATAGAAACCCAGTCTGTGCTTTTTAATTGTCCTTGAAAGAAAAACATAAAAATGACGATCGCTGTTCCTGCTCCGGCATTTACGCCTAAAATACCTGGGTCCGCCAACCCATTTCTCGTAATCCCTTGAATAACGGCACCCGCAACACCAAGGCCTAATCCTACTAATCCAGCAATTATGATGCGCGGAAGGCGAAACTCAAAAATAACTAAATCATGTTCTGGTACTGGATCAATTCTAAACAGTGTTTTAAATACATCTGTAATCGTAATGTCGAACGTACCATTTGTTAAACTAATATAAATAGCACATAGTATTAAAAATATAATAATCCCCATCGTCATTCCGAAACGTTGACTTGAACTTTTAAGCATGTCTCTCTCCTCCTCTAGTACGGATTAAATAAAGGAAGAAAGGAATTCCAATTAAAGAGGTAACGACTCCAATAGGTGTTTCAAATGGATAGTTTACAAATCTACTTAAAACGTCACATAACGCTAAGAAAACGCCACCAATAACACCTGCACATGGCAAAATCCACTTATAATCTACCCCAATTATAAAGCGGGTAATGTGCGGAATAATTAAACCTACAAAACCAACTTTCCCCACTAAAGCAACTGCTGTTCCTGTTAAAAAGATAACTGATAAAATTGCCATCGCTTTAACTAGTTTTGTACGTTGCCCTAAATTAATAGAAACCTCTTCGCCTAATGAAAGAATGGTAATAGATTTTGATATTAACAGTGCTAAAATTATTCCAATTATCCCAAACGGTATCGTGATTTTAATGATATTAGGATCTACTTGATCTAACTTTGCATTAAACCAAAAACTAACATTTTGAGAAATTTGGAAATACGAAGCCATTGCAGCCGATACACTACTTAAAAATGTTCCAATAACTGTTCCTATAATCGCTAACCTAACTGGTGATAAGCCATTTTGAAGGAGCGAACCAAAACCAAACACGATACCGGCTCCTAGTGCAGAACCAATCATTGAACATAAAACCATACCAATTGATGACATTCCCGGAAGAAAAATCATGCTAAGTGTAATAACAAAGGCAGCACCATCCGTCACACCCATAATAGAAGGGGATGCAAGATAGTTTCTTGTCATCCCCTGCATAAGTGCTCCTGATATGGCTAGAAATGCTCCGACTAAAAGAGCTGCAACTACCCTTGGTAAACGTGAAGTAATAATAATATTATGATTTACATCGCTTGAATCAAAATGAAATAATGCGTTCCACACTGTTTCAGCGTCAATACTTTTTGCCCCATACAAAATCGAAAGTATAACTGTAAATAAGATGAGTATGGGTGCTATACATAATATAGTTACTGGTACTGCATTTGTTCTCTGCATATCATTCAACGCACCTTACTTATTGTATTATTTAGATAAATTTTTCACTGCTTCTTTTAAGAATGCTGTTTTACTCCAAGCTGTACCACCTTGTGCCATTGGGTCTACAACATTTACAAATACTTTCTTTTCTTTCGCAGCGTTCATACTTTGCCAAATTGGATTATTTTCAATGTCTTCTAGCACTTTCGGTTTATTATTTTCACTTGCCTCGTATTGTAAGAAGATATAATCAGGATTAACTTCAGCTAATTTTTCTAAAGAAATTTTCTCTTGTGCTTTTACCGTTTTAAGTTGTTCTGGAGCAGTTAGTCCAAGATCTTTATAAATTACGGGGTTAAAGTATACTCCTTCTGGGTATAGGAATAAGTCATTTGCTCTTAGTCTAATGACAAGTACTTTTTTATCTTTTAACTTATCTCCTAGTTTTGCTTTTGCTTTTTCAGCGTCCGAATTGTAGTCTTTAATAATTTTTTCTGCTTTATCTTTTTTACCAGTTAATTCTCCCATTAACTTTAAGTTATCTTCCCAATTTGTTGAAACGTGTGATACCGGGAATGTAGGAGCTACTTTCGTAAACTTTTCAGCTGTTTCTGCTGGGAATTTCGTACTTGATGTAATAACGTCTGGTTTTAATTGAAGTAATGTTTCGAAATTTGGTTCCATTTTCTCACCAACAGATTTCGCACCTTCTAAATCTTTCTCAAGATACTTCGGTAATTTACCACCCACAGTAATGGCACCAACTGGTTTAATTCCAAGTACTGCCGCATCTTCCATTGACTCTAAACTAGCTGTCGCAATTTTATCTACTTTTGCTGGCACTGTATATTCTTTACCTAAATATGTAATTTTTCGCTTTTCATCTTTTTTCGTTTCCGTAGCTTTCGTCTGTTGTTTTTGCTCGCCTGAAGTTTTATCCGTACTATTACATGCCGCTAAACCTACACTTAAAACTGTAACCATCCCTAAAGTAAATAATTTCTTGTTCATCTTTATATGTCTCCTCTCGAATTTTCAAACTATATTCTCAATAAAATTTAACTATATGAATCTTGTCCCATATATATATTTCATTAGATTAATAATTTTATCCAGAACTCATTCTCGTTCACTTCCCCTAGACTATAATTCTTTTACACCTTCATCATTTGATAATCATTTTCACTGATAATGATTATCGTTACTAAGTATATATTTAATATAGAATTATTTCAAGAATGATTTGAAAAATTTTAACAAACTGAATAAAAAAAGAAGTATCCACCTAATATTAGGGAGATACTTCTTTTTTAGAAATTTATATGTAATTCAACTGGACAATGGTCTGACCCCATTACTTCACTATTAATTTTCGCTTCTGTTATTTGGTCTTTCATTCTTTCCGAAACACAAAAATAATCTAAACGCCATCCAATATTTTTTGCTCTCGCTCCCATCCGATACGACCACCACGAATATGCACCTTCTTGATTAGGATAAAGATAACGATACGTATCAACAAACCCTTCTTCTAAAATACATGTAAATTTCTCTCGTTCCTCATCAGAGAATCCAGGGTTTTTACGATTACTTTTTGGATTTTTTAAATCGATTTCTTTATGAGCAACATTTAAGTCTCCACAAAAAATAACTGGTTTTTTCTCATCTAATCGTTTGATATAGGACCTGAAATCATCTTCCCATTTCATTCTGTAATCTAATCTTTCTAATCCACGTTTTGAATTTGGTGTATACAACGTTATCATGTAAAAATCTTCGAATTCTAAAGTAATAAGTCGCCCTTCTTGGTCATGCTCTTCAATGCCTAAACCATATGTAACTGAAAGCGGTTCTTTTTTCGAAAAAATAGCTGTTCCTGAATATCCTTTTTTCACAGCATAATTCCAGTATGTATAATATCCCTCTAGATTTAAATCAATTTGCCCTTCTTGTAATTTAATCTCTTGTAGACAAAATATATCAGCACTTGATTCCTCAAGATATTCCAAAAATCCACCTTTTGTGATAACTGCTCGCAAACCATTTACATTCCATGAAATTAACTTCACTTTTAGCCCTCCTCTTGATGTTTATTTCCAAATTTCATGCTATCACAAAATAGAAAAACAATCATATTTCCACCTTTGTAATCTTGCTCTTACATTTATGAATACATACATACGCACTTTATTCAGGTTATACTAACTTCAGAGGTGATGTTCTTTGCACAATGAAGGAGTTACATTAACAAATGAGTATTGGCAAGCAATTATTCATAATGATTCTTCCTATGATAGCAAATTCTTTTATGCTGTGAAATCAACTGGAATCTTTTGCAGACCATCATGCAAATCAAGAATACCGAATAGAAACAATGTACGAATTTTTCATCATGCGGAACAAGCATTAAGTGAAAACTTTCGCCCGTGCAAACGTTGTAAGCCAAACGGGATCACTTTGCCTAATGAAGAGTGGGTAGAACAAATTAAAGACTATATCGAAAAGCATTATGACGAATCCTTAACTCTCGACATGCTTGCGGAAATGTGTCACGGTAGCCCTTTTCATTTGCAGCGTACTTTCAAAAAAATAATAGGGCTAACTCCTATAGAATATATACAACAATTCAGGGTTCTTAAAGCAACCGAATACCTTTTACACACAAATCAATCTATTAAAGAAATTAGTACTGCTGTCGGGATAGAAAACCCAGAGTATTTCGCAACTTTATTTAAAAAGAAAGCCGGATTTACTCCTACTGAATATCGAAAAAAGAACGAAATGAAAGAGGGATACGATAATGAATTCCTACAAAAATAATTATATATATTGGACGCTACTTACACATAAGAATTGGCGATTTCATATTGCTGCAACTGAAAATGGACTATGTTTCATTGGATCACAAGATGAAAACTTTGAAGAATTAAATATATGGGCTAGAAAAAAACTGCCCCAACATATATTGATCCATAGTCCAGATTACTTGCAAATATATACGAAAGAAGTTATCGAGTATTTAGAAAACAAGCGAGAAACTTTTACATTCCCTATCGATGCTTATGGAACTAATTTTCAATTATCTGTTTGGAATACGGTACGTGAAATTCCTTATGGAAAGACATATTCTTATACAGAAATTGCTGAAAGAATTCAAAAACCTACAGCTGTGCGCGCCGTTGCTTCCGCTATTGCTGCTAACCCTCTTCTTATTACAATTCCTTGTCACCGCGTTATTGGGAAGAATGGGAAACTAACCGGATTTAGGGGTGGATTAGACATGAAGAAAAAATTGCTTGCATTAGAAAAATTGCAGGTGGAATTCATATGACAGCAGAATATAATAGCGCATTATCTGTAGCAGTTCCGAAAGAATTTTGTTTCCAAGAAAATTTACGCTATCTATCACGTTCGAACAATGAATGTATGTTCCATATTGAAGACAACAAAATTTATAAAGTTATCCCTGTTCAAGATGTAAATCCTTTAGTTGAAATTAGTTTGAATACTGATGGCAATATTCAAATACGTTGTTTAGAAGAATCATATACATCTGAAAAATCGATACGTGAGGCTGTAGCTAACTATGTAAAAGAATGGTTTGATTTAACTACTGATTTAGCCCCTTTTTATACATTAGCTAAACATGATTTACTCCTTCAAGGACCAATTGAACAATATTATGGCCTTCGTAATTTAGGTATTCCAGACTTATTTGAGGCACTTTCCTGGGGAATTATCGGTCAACAAATTAACCTAGCATATGCTTATACACTAAAAAGAAGATTAGTTGAGCAATTTGGAAGTTATGTAGAATGGGACGGTAGAAAACATTGGATTTTCCCATCACCTGAAACAATTGCAAATCTACATCTAGAAGATCTCCAACAATTAAAAATGACGACTAGAAAATGTGAATATTTAATCGGTATTGCGAAGCTTATTACAGAGAGAAAACTGTCAAAAGAGGAGTTACTACAAACACAAAATATAAAAATTGCTGAAAAACAGTTAACTGCTATCCATGGTATCGGCCCATGGACTGCCAACTATGTTTTAATGCGTTGTTTAAGATTTCCTTCAGCTTTTCCAATTGATGATGTTGGTCTGCATAATGCAATTAAATTTATAATAGGCTCCGAAAATAAACCGACTAAAAATGAAATAAAAGATTTTGCAGCAAACTGGGCTAATTGGGAGTCTTATGCGACTTTTTATTTGTGGCGAGTACTATATTAAAAGAACCAAGTAGCACATTCGTACTACTTGGTTCTTTTTTAAGCTTGCTCCTCAAAACGTCTTGCAATTTCTACAATAACTTGAACAGCTTTTTCCATAGTATCTACCGAAACATACTCAAATTTACCGTGATAGTTTTCACCACCAGTGAAAATATTCGGCGTCGGTAATCCCATATATGATAATTGTGATCCATCTGTGCCTCCGCGAATCGGGTGAATATTTGGTTCAATATCTAAACTTTTCATTGCTTCATATGCAATATCAACAATTTCTCTTACCGGTTCAATTTTTTCCAGCATGTTATAGTATTGATCATTCATTTCTAAAACGGCTGCATCTTCGCCATACTTTTCTTGCATATTCTTCACAATATTTTTAACGTTATTTTTACGCGCTTCAAAATTTTCACGATCAAAGTCTCGAATAATATAATACGCTTTACTTTGCTCAACATCACCATTTAAAGAAAGTAAGTGATAGAATCCTTCATAGCCTTCTGTATATTCTGGTGCCTCTTCTACTGATAAATACCCGTTAAACTCCATAGCCAGTTTAGTTGCATTGCGCATTTTATTTTTCGCTGTTCCAGGATGTGTATTCGTTCCGTTAAACGTTAACTTAGCACCTGCAGCATTAAAACTTTCATACTCTAAACCACCTAATGGACCTCCATCCATCGTATAAGCGAATGATGCACCAAACGCCTCTACATCAAAATGCGCTGGCCCACGACCAATTTCTTCATCCGGTGTAAATGCTACTCTTATTTTCCCGTGCTTAATTTGCGGATTATGTATTAAATAGTTCATTGCAACCATAATTTCTGTAAGACCAGCTTTATCATCTGCTCCTAGAAGTGTTGTACCATCAGTTGTAATAATGGTATGTCCTTTATATGATGGTAATTCTGGGAACTGCTCTGGTGTTAGCACAACATTTAGCTCTTCATTTAACGTAATTGCATTACCATCAAAATTTTCATGAATTTGTGGTTTGACGTTTTTCCCCGTAAAGTCTGTTGCCGTATCTAAATGAGCTAAAAATCCGATTACAGGAACATCCTTGTCCGTATTAGCTGGAAGTGTTGCCATTACATAACCATTATCATCCATCGTTACTTCTGTTAACCCAATTTCTTTTAGCTCTTCCACTAATAACTTACCAAACTCAATTTGTCCTGGTGTTGTTGGTACTGTATTGCTTTCTTCATTTGATTGCGTATCAATTTTTACATATCTCGTAAATCTTTCAATAAGTTCTTGTTTCAAGTTCATTCACTCCCTTTTATGTTTCTCTCTCCATTATAATCCTTAAAACGAAATATTTTAACTTTTTTGACTGTGAAGATGTATATTTCATTTGCATTGTTAACACATTTAAACGAATGATAAAAAGACATAATATTTGTACATTAAAACCGGAACAGGTAACATACATAATTATAAAATATGGGAGGTTTTAAAGATGAGGCTAACTCTCTTTCGCTATTTTCTTTTTTTCTTAGGATTAATTTTCTTTGGCCTTGGAAACGCTCTTGCAGTCAAAGTTAAATTTCTAGGCTTGCACCCTTGGGAAGTTTTAAATATGGCTCTCTACCAAAAGTTTGGATGGACCATCGGTACGTGGAGTGTCATATGTGGGTTATGTCTCGTTCTAATATCTTTACTAGTAGATCGAAAATATATAAATGTGGGTACATTTTTGAATGCACTACTTATCGGTCCCATCATGGACTTTTTCTTACAATCAAACATGCTTCCAGACGCTAGTAATTATTTATGGATAAACTTACTCATTTTATTTTCTGGTATTGCCATTACAGGTATCGGGGGAGGTATGTACGTTGCGGCTGGGATTGGCGCTGGCCCCCGTGATGGATTCATGCTTACTATTTCCGACAAAACAGGACTTTCTATTAGCCGTGCTAGAATCATAGTAGAATGTATTGTACTAGTTATTGGATTTATGCTAGGAGGTCCTGTTTTCATCGTAACTTTTCTGTACACCTTTATTCAAAGTCCAATCTTTCAGCAATCATTTAAGATGTTTCAAACACTTTTACATACTTTACATAACAAAAAGAAAATTAGTGAACATATTTAAAGTACAGCTTAATACAAATAAATTCACCCTACTTACGACTCTCACCGCAAATAGGGTGTTTCTGTTTTTATCTCGCAATTTAAGAATATATACTACTCATTTACAATAAAAGTATATACATCATCATGAATACAGCCATTTACTTTAATCACATACTTCCCAGGTTTATTAAAACTAATTGTGTATTTATTTAACTGAATTGCTTCTTTATCTCCAGAAAGAATATCAATGCTTCTGCCACTTAATACATACAATTCACTTAGGTTCATCGTTACATCAATTGTATTAAAATTTTCCACTTTCACTTGCTGTGCTTCCGCAACGCTTACACTTGGTTCTAAAAACAGTAGTCCACTTAATCCAATTGTCCCCGCTAAAGCAACTCCCGCAAACTTTTTAATCTGTTTCATTACAATGACCTCCTTATAGATTTTGCGTAAAGGTGATGTCCCCCCTTACACCACAAAGCCTATATGTAATGAAATGAAAAGTAAACGGGGACTGTAAGACAAAATTCTACATCTTTTTCTCCTATTGAATATAAATCCAACGTTTGGAGTTTTGACACATTTAAAATTGTTTCCCTAAACCAATTTCCCCATAATTTATTCAAATACTGAATAATTACTTATTGATTTAACATTCTAAAAATAGTTGATAAAGATGCTTTCTATTCAAAAAAAGACTTTGCTATAAAAGTAACTTTTACAACAAAATCCATGCACCTAATTTTATTCCGCTTTCCATAATCTCTCTACATTCATTAATTGTTCTTCTTTAAACTCCATCTTATATATATCCGGTTTTGACGTATTCATTAAAAATTCAAAACCATATTGTTTATCAAAATAGTTCATCATTACTGTCATGACAAGC
The DNA here is from genome assembly GCF_022662595.1 of Bacillus cereus group sp. BfR-BA-01524. Classification (NCBI taxonomy): domain Bacteria; kingdom Bacillati; phylum Bacillota; class Bacilli; order Caryophanales; family Bacillaceae; genus Bacillus; species Bacillus cereus group sp. BfR-BA-01524. The sequence goes on from NZ_JAKUDW010000008.1 coordinate 34,063, forward strand.
CCATGTGTACCAATTACAATTTTGTGTCCTTGAAAATCCATTAAGATTTCTTTTAATACTTTCACTACTCTTCTCTGGCAATCTGCATACGACTCTCCTTCCGTTCTTGCAAAATCCGGATTAGAGAACATCTTCTGTACAAGTGGATACACCTCTTTGTCTGATATAACCTGATCCTCACTTAAAAACATACACTCTTTAAGATTTTCATATACTACTATTTCTTTTTCATGGAAATTAGCTGACTCCTCTATCGTTAACATAGCCCGATTATAGGGACTGGAAATAAAAGTATCAATTCTCTCCGCTTTTAATATATCATTTACTCTACGGGCATCCATATGTCCCTTCTCAGTTAACCCGCGCATTCTTTCATTTCCTTCTAGTTTTGGTGATTCACCATGTCTAACCATATAAATATATGTGCTCATAATTTCTCCTTAAAATTGTTTATTAGTTAATAAATCACGTTCATTTATCCCATTTCAACACTTAAGCGTAATACTAAAATACTTTATAAAACGTGCTGATTTGTTCGTCTAATCCATTCTCCTACTAAACTTTCAAATAATTCAGGCTGTTCAATTTGCAAATTATGCCCTGCCATATCTAACACTGCTAATGTTGCCCTTGGATATTCTTCAATAATTTCTATAATATTTTGATAACCTACTGATATATCTTGTCTTCCAGTCAGTAAAAGAACGGGCTTTTCATATTTTTCACGCTGAAAATCCATAGTAAGAGAGTAATTCTTTTGCAACCTTTCAATAAATTCATAATTAGCAACATCTAACCCAGGCTTAATTTCTTCTTTAAATCGCGTATATGTATATTGATTTGCTATTACAGCTAACTCACAAAATTCCTCTCTTTCCGTGGAAGTAAGCGTATTTAAAAATTCCTCATCTTGTACAATTACCTGTTTATCTGGAAGAATCCTTTTTTCTGGCTCCGCTACAACAACAGGACATACTAATAGTAATCCGCTAACTCTCTCAAACATCTTTGTAAGTATACCTTTGGCTAAATAGCCTCCATATGATTCTCCTATTAATAAAAATTTTTCAGTAGAAATGATTTCCTCAATAAATGTGATAAGCACTTCTACTATACGATCTGAACTATTTACCCAATTTGGAGCATTCGATTTTCCCATACCAGGTAAATCAATATATATTCGCTTATAACCTTCATATTTCTGAAATACTGATTCCATACATTTCATCATTAACCTATGGTCAGGGGAGCAGCCATGTATGATAATGACCGGTTTACCCTCTCCCACAATTTCATAGTATATTTCTGCATCTTTAATTCGATATATCATAAGAAGCCCTCCCTATTTAGTGGCAATACTATCTACTCTGTAAGAATACACGTTCTTATTTTACATCCTTTCTCAACATTTTCACAAATGTTAATTTTCAGATTTAAAAAAATAAAAATCTCATATAAAAAAAGATCCTCATCATTTTATATGCAATTTTGCATCTCCACTTACAAATCACTAAAAAAACTTTACAATTCAAAGGATGACTAAATATACAATTTCTATTTAAAGTCTTGATACCGTCTATACTATCAACCGAAATATTTTTTCAACTTTAAGAATACTTATACTCTTTAACACTTTCCTTATAAACATGATTTTTATAAGGAAATCTGATACAATTCTTAAATAATATTATTATGTATAGATATAACGAACATAGTGCATAATTAAAGAAGGTGATTTCATTGAAATTAAATAAAAATTTACAATTATGTATATTAATCGGAACATTAATATGCTATTCAATCTATTTTATGTTTTTCTATCTGTTCCCTACTCATTTTTCAAATTCAGATGTACGCTTCGCTTCACTTATCGTCGAAGCCATTACATTTGTATCACTGATCTACTCTATATATTCTAAAAAAGTCAGTTCAAATCCGTTTTGGATATGTATTACAATAGCAATTGGTAGCTTTTTATTAGGGAAAATAGTATATACATATCAAGATAGCTTCTTCGAAATTCCAATAGATCGTTTTACTATTTCTGATGTATTTTACATGTTTTTTCTACTTTTCTGTCTTATCGCTTTCTCCTATAAAATTTTAAAGGAATGCAATAAATGGGAAAAAGCATTCTTTATTTGTGATATATGCATAGTGCTTACTTCCATATTCACATTAGAATGGTATTTATTTAATCAGCCAAATTTAAATATATTCGCTCTTTCACTAGGAGATGTTTTCCTTTCATTTTTATACCCAATTGCAGATTTATTATTTCTACTGCTAGGCGTTAGTCTCTTTTTCCGTCCAACAATTTTTAATTCCAAACGGAAAATTTATATCTTTATTTTTGTATTAATAAGTTCTGCAACTTTTAACTATATTTATTTTTACTTAAATAACCACTTATCAACTGAAACGATAACATTATTACGTCTTTTATATAGAATACCTATATTACTTATTGCAATAGCTGGCTCTATTTCAGAAGATCATAATAGCCATAAAAATTATTTCATTGTAAACCCTATAATAGGGAAAAAAGCTTTAGTTGTATTTCCCTATCTTGCTGTTGCAATACTAATCGGGTTTACATTAAAAGAACAAACATCATCTTCAACTCTCATTACAGGAAATTGTATTACTTTTATTTTCGTACTCATTCGTCATTCTATCGTACGTATGCAAAACAACTCCTTAACAAAACGTTTGCAGGCATTTAATGCCCAACTAGAAGAAAAAGTTACTGTACGGACGTCTGATTTAGTTCATAAATCAGAGGCTCTTTCTCAAAAACAACAAAAGTTTAAATCATTATATGAATATCATCCTGACCCTATTTTCACCATTGATTTAAACGGAACATTCTTAAATGTAAATAAGGCTGGGAGTGTACTACTTGGGGCACCAACGGATGAGTTACTAGGTGAAACTTGTTTTTCGATCATTTTAGATGAAGATAAGCATAAGCTAGCATTGGCATTAGAAAAAGTGAAACAACAAGAATCGGCATTCTTACAACTTAGTTCTCAATATAAAGATGGCTTTACTTATTTTTTATACGTTACAATCATTCCTATTATAATAGACGGACAAATTTCAGGAAGCTATATTATGGTGAAAGATATTACTGCACTAAAAAAACAGCAAGAAGAAATAAAATATTTAGCATTCCATGACACTGTAACGAAAATTGGGAACCGTGCCTTTTTCCATAAGAAATTAAAGAGAGTTATAAAAAATGCTAAAATAACAGAAAGCGAGTTTGCATTATTATATTTAGATTTAGATCGCTTTAAAGCAATTAACGATACACTTGGACATTCATCAGGAGATTACATATTAGAAGAAGTAGCAAAGCGATTCCAATCATGTCTTCCATCACATACTCATCTTTCAAGAATCGGTGGCGATGAATTTACAATCATAATTGAGAACTATACTGACGAAGATTACTTATTCCAATTATGTAACCAATTATTTGAATGCATGAAAAAGTCATTTATCATACATGAGCATAAATTAACTTTATCACTGAGTATCGGCATCGCTATTTATCCACATTCCGGAATCGATACCGCTACACTTCTGAAAAACGCTAATGTTGCAATGTATGATGCAAAAGCAAAAGAGCTTAACTCTGTCTCTATTTATGACGATGTAATCGCTAAAAAAATTGAAAGACGATTACGATTAGAAAAAGATTTACCAAACGCACTACAAAATGAAGAATTGTTCCTTTTGTATCAACCTCAAGTTGATAGTGAATCTAATAAAATTATCGGTGCAGAAGCTTTAATTAGGTGGAATCATCCTGAATTAGGTATTATTTCTCCATACGAGTTTATTCCGATTGCAGAAGAAACACTACAAATTATTTCAATAGGGAAATGGACATTAGAGCAGGCTTGCAAGCAAATGAAACGTTGGCACGCACTCGGATACTCACATTTAAAAATAGGTGTAAATTTATCTGCTAAAGAATTTGAACAAGAGGATTTTGTAAAATCTATTTCTTCTACTTTAACAAATACAGGTTTACCAGCAAGCTCTCTTGATCTTGAATTAACAGAGCGAATTGCAATGATGGATGAGCGAGAAACATTGATAAAACTACGTACACTAAAAAGTTTAGGGATTCACATTTCAATCGACGACTTTGGTACAGGTTATTCTTCACTAGCCTACTTACCTTTGTATCCAATTGATACGTTAAAAATCCCGAGAGAATTTATTACAATGTCTGAAACATGTGATGATGGAATGGAAATTATTAAAACGATCATCACACTAGCAAATACATTAGGAATGTCTGTCATTGCTGAAGGTGTAGAAACGAAAGAGCACGTAAATTTCCTTCAAAAAAATAAATGTCAGTTTATTCAAGGTTATTATTACAGTAAACCTATTCATATTAATGCATTTACTGAGCTATTAGAAAACGGTATTCGCCCATAGTACATGGCTAATTGGAATAAATAATAATGAATTTGAACAAATATAGTAAAAAGGAAAGAAGATACCTTCTTTCCTTTTGTTTTTCTATTTACATTTCTATTACTTCACCACTTCATTTATTATATCTATTAAATGATGAATCCCCTCATCATTTGTTTTCTTATATCCATTCATGTTTTGAATATATTTCTCCTTATTTGTATACAACTTATTTACTGCATGTATAAATGTATTCGTACTTACTCTGTCTTGGAGTATAACTTCCGCATATCCTTGCCGTGAAAAATATTCAGCATTTAAAACTTGATCTCCCCTACTGGAACTGTTAGTTAACGGGATAAGCAACATCGGTTTCTTTAAAAATAACAATTCAGAAATAGCAGTAGAACCCGCTCTTGAAACTACAACACTTGCCATATTTAGTATATGCGGCAACTCATCGCCTATATATTCAAATTGCATATACCCCTCCATGCCAATAGATGGGTCTACCTTCCCTTTACCACATATATGAATAATATTAAAGTTTAATAGTATTGTATCTAAACATTCCCTTACCATATCATTTATCCACTTAGCACCTTGACTCCCACCCATAATTAATAATACTGGTTTATCTTGCTGAAATTCACAATATCTTCTTCCTCTTAATACGTTACCCTTCTCAATTTCTTCCCTTACAATTGGTCCTACATAAACCTTCTTCTCATTACTTACATTTTCTCCTGTCTGAGGAAATGTTGTGCATAGCTTTGTAGCAAAAGGTAATGCTATTTTATTGGCAAGTCCTAATGTGCTATCTGGTTCACGTATAATGATAGGCACACGATTTAACCATGCTCCTATAGCTACAGGAACTGAAACAAATCCTCCTGCTGAAAAGATAACGTCAGGCTTTGTTTTCTTAATTAATTTATAACTTTGTAAACAACCTCGTATAATTTTAAAAGGATCTTTAAAATTTTCCCAATCCCAATATCTCCTAAGCTTGCCCGTTGAAACACTATTGTATTTAACATTTTGCACTAATGATTTTTCAATTCCATTTTTGGATCCAATATACTCGACTCTCCATCCTTGCTCTATAAATTTAGGAATTAATACAATATTAATCATAACGTGTCCGGCTGTACCGCCCCCAGTAAAAAGAATCGTTTTGCTCATAACTTATACCCACCTTTATTATTAAAAATCTAGCTTTATATTTACCTTTTAAATGTAAATAAACTTATTATTTTTTATATAAATCTTTAACTCCACCTCTATATCTTGTAAAAGATCTTTAATGAGTTCATAAAAATCATTTCCATACTCACTACACTCGTATTGAGCAAAGATTTGAATCACATATCTAGTTTCCGTCTCTAATGCTGACTTTATTTGATTAACTCTTTTTTCTTCTACATACGCTTGATATTTATGTATTGCCTCATAAAGACGCAATACATGCGCTTCTTCATCTCTCCAATCCAACGTATCAACAATTGAAAGAAATAGCGTATTTTGATTATCTATTACTTCATAACCATTCATATATTTCTTACACCCTTTTTTGTTTTTCATTGAATGCAGATGTCACTACACTTCGCATACTCAAGTACATCTTTTAATGATTGATGAAATTCAATTTCTGGAATCCAACCTAACTTTTTTATTTCCTCTATTGCTAAACTCTCATTTGAGTCGCTCCCTCTTTTCTCTGTTTCCTCTATAAAAAAATTTAGCTGTGTTAATTCTTTATATTGTTCTAGTACATCTAATAAAGACCGTTTTACTCCTGATCCGATATTATATTGTTTTCCATTTATTCCATCTCGTAATAACAAATGATACGCTTTAATCGCATCACGTACATCTAGAAAATCTCTACTATCTTTCAAACTGTTTACTTCAATAATGGCTTTACTTCTACCTGATTCTATATCTATCATTTTCTTTGCGAGAATCGAGCAAATGCCATTCGATTCCCCTGGACCAATTAAATTTGAGGGCTTTGCAATGATAATATTTGAATCCATTAATCCTCCCCAAGCCTCTGCAATAATGACTTGCATCGTTTTACTTAAACTATATGGATTTGAAATTTTTATTTCGTTCATACTATCTGCTTGCAAAGCCGATCCTATAACTAATGTTCTACAATGCGAGGCTTCTTGCTTAATTGCTTCTAATAAATATAACGTTCCTATTACATTAATCTCTATATACTCAAGAGCAGCTGTCCAAGATTCTATAACTGAATTCCTTCCTGCTAAATGCAATACGTAGTCTGGCTTTATTTGTTTCATTACCTTCATTACTTCGCTCTTATTAGTTAAATTACAAGTAATACCATTTCTAATTTTTTCTCTATGTGCACGATTTTGAAACATAGGAATTACATGAAAGCCCTGCTCTAAAAAATATTGGCAAGCATGACGTCCTGTGAAACCATTTGCACCAGTTATTAAAAGGCTCGCATTTTTTTTCATCGTAAAAACCCTCCTTTTAATAACATTTGTTTCACCTCATGTTTTGCAAGTAAGTCTTGTTGAGAACTAAAACTCTTTACATCCACAAGCGGATAGCTAGCATAATATTCTTGAAGCCCTTCTATAGGAATAGTCGGTAGTACTACAAAATAATTTTGATCAAAACTTATACTTGTTTTACTCTCTACCTCAGATAAAAGCATTTCACTTAATTTTTCACCCGGTCTTATCCCTACCTCTTTTACCTTAACGTTTTCTTTTCCCGAATATTCAATCAATACTTCTGCTAAATCTGTTATTTTACATGCCGGCATTTTCATAACAAAGATTTCCCCGCCTCTACCTTGATATACGGCTTTAAATAACAATCCAACAGCATCTTCAACTGTTAAGAAAAATCTAGTCATATTCGCATCGGTAATCCCTACTTGTGAAGATTTTTTAATTTGTTGTTTAAAAAGCGGTACTACACTTCCACTCGTCCCTAAAACATTTCCACCACGAACACAAATGAATTTTGTTTTCTTCGTTTGCACATTCGCATGAACCATTAACTTTTCACCAATTGCTTTTGTCATCCCATACGTATTTGATGGATCGGCTGCTTTATCCGTTGAAACATATATAACTTTCTCCACTTGCATCTGTATAGATGCTTCAATTACATTTTGCGTACCATGTATATTGGTTTTTATAGCTTCATAAGGATAATACTCACATACTGGAACGTGTTTTAAAGCTGCAAGATGGAAAACATAATGTACGCCTTGGCATGCATAGACTAGTTGATCCTTGTCACGAATATCTCCAATAATAAATTTTAATCTATCATCATTTATAAACTGTTGCTGCATTTCAAACTGAACCGTTTCATTTCTTGAAAAAACCCTAATTTCTTTCGGTGATTTTTCTAATAGTTGTTTTATAAGTTCATGTCCCCACGAACCTGTACCACCAGTAATTAAAATTATTTTATTTAGCATTCCTTTTCCTCCTACCAAACACTTCAATTAAAATTGTATTTATAAAATTTATTGAATTATTTTCAATTGATTCAAATCATAATCGTCGTTTGTTACATTTAATTGACAAAATAAAAAAACAGAAACTATTAAACATAGTTTCTGTTTTTCATTTCACCTTACAACAGCAAATTTTTTTATACTGTTTGCATGATAACTACATTCCTTGTAAAAAAACACCGCTCATTTATTTCTTATACTCGTAATAAAATAAATAGAATGATTCATAGCCAATAATCATGTTTAAATTTATAAAAAAAGGGAGGTAACGGAATGTACCGAAGCAATTCAAATCATACATATAACGGACTTTCCAAAGCACTGCCTCTCTCTATATTCGATGTAAAGAATGAATTAAAACAAAAAAGCAAGATCATGCCTTCTGGCACGATTTATAAATTAACGAAAGAAGAGCAACTCATCATCAACAAAATAAAAATACAAACAGAACAGCTAAATAAAAATAATGTTACAAGAACACGCGCATACTACCAATTTTACATTCAATATCCAGAAATACATTGGGCACTACTTGGGCATATGGTATCACGTAACGGCGGTTGGAATATGACTGATTTAAAGGGTGATTTATATACGAGAATTTTATCAGAGAAAGATCAACTCATATTTTTTTCTTTTTTAGAAAGAGGGAATTGGCTCATTTTCCAAGATGTATATCCTCAATTTTTGCTTTACGAACAAAGTGTAAAAAGATCACAAAAGCTATTTCACCTTCTCCCTCACCTAAACGTTTCTACATTTATGGAAACGATGTGGAACGATTTTTGGAAAACAGGTAATAAAAAAACATTAGCGATTGCAACTATTATTAATGAACAAAACTACTTAGAAAAAAGAGTGATTCAAAATGTACACTTTCAAAAGACTGTACTAAATAGTATTGGATTTAAACTCTTTGATTTTTTTCAGTTTAATCATATCCTTTTCCCATTCTACGAAAATGATAAGAGACAAAAAGTATTACTATTTGGTGATACAATGAAACATTTCACTTCCTTACATGAACGAATCTTAATCGGAAAAAGGTTGTATTCATTATTATTTCGGGATACACATGTTTTATCTCAAATAATTAGCTGGGCTCAACACCATCCGCATACAGGATCAAGGAAAGATTACTGGCCTCATTTATTTTCAAGTGTAAATGAATCTTTTTCCCGTGAGTTTTATAAGCGCCGAATAAAGAAATGCCAGTTACGTAGCGGCGCTTATCGTATATACAGCCCTGAGCTCATCTATGCATGGCGAAATATGAAACATGAAGAAGATGACAGCGAAGATTGGTTTACCGATTGGCAAGTTGTAAATTACTTAGTTGATAAGGAGGAAAATATACATGGACAAATTACAGAAGACTACTGCAAAACACTCGAAAAAATTGAACTCGCAATTCTCGCGAAGAAAAACGTCCTCCTTAGAGAAGAAGAATGATTTTCTAGCATTAATAGTTACAATCTTTCTCTCTTCTATTATTGGAACTTGCTTAGATGCTTTTTTTGTTCATAAACAAATATATTCCTTTCCGGCTAGGCCCTTCTCATCCACATTTTCGGTTAATATAGCTTTCACATTGTTTGTACTGCCGATTTCAACCATTATCTTTATACACATTTCAAAAAAATTATCTAAAGTTTCTAGAATTCTATTTATTATTTCAATTGGTATTTGCGCTAGCCTTTTTGAACAAATTGCTGAAAGTTTAGGTTTATTTGTACATAGTACAAATTGGAACCATACATATTCTTTATTTGGTTATATGATTTTTCATTCTTTTATTTGGAAGGTATATAACTGGATAAAAAAATAAAGAGGCCATTATAGGTCTCTTCTTAAGCATACTCTTCCGTTATTGCTAATGGTGCCAATGTTTGAAGGCTTTTAGAGCGTAAACGATAGGCAACGACTTTTTTCTTATATTGCTTAATGACATCAACATGTTCCTCATAGCTATATAGAGAAAATCTAATCTCTTTATTCCCTTTCTTCGTATCAATGACTATTGGTGTCCCTTCTCCGTGCGGCGGGAAATAATGTTTATCTAAAAACAAAGCCTCATTAAATTCATGAATAACTTGTAGTTTCATTTCTCCCTCTAAATTTTTTCCATCTATCGATATAGAAGTATTTTCCGCCTCAAGCTTTTGATGCAATTCAAATTTACTAATAATTGATTCTACAACAGAAGTGGGCATGCTAGAAACTAATACTTTAATAGCTCCAAAAACAAATAATGTAACTATAAACCATGTTGTCATTGTTATCATCTCCATTACATTTAAAAAATAAATTTCGTTCCATACGGTATTAGTATACTAATGAGTATTCCAGTTACAATCATCGTTACCGAACCGATAGTCGCTTCTTTCTCGCCTTCCTTCACTAAACGGCTCACACCAATAATATGTGATGCACAGCCCATTCCAACTCCTTTTCCAATCGTACTTGTTATACTACAAAGCTTAAGTGCTGTTGGTCCGATAATAGCACCTGTTATTCCTGCAACAACTACAAAACTAGAAGTCATAGATGGAATACCTCCAATTTGATCCGCTAATGAAAGAGCAATAGGCATCGTTGCTAATTGTGGTAGAGTAGTTAATATAAGTTCCTTATCTATATTTAAAATCTCACCAATCACTACATTCATACTCGTTACAGCCACTATACCTATCACTACACCGATAAGTATCGATAAAAAATTTTTAATAAGTATCTTTCGCTCTTTAAATAGAGGTATGGCCAATGCTACAATTGCAGGGCTCAATAAGCTTGAAAGAATGTCTCCCCCATTTTCCCTATACTCATGATGAGAAATACCAAAAATCAAAAATAAACAAATCATAATTGCCGTAACTGTTAACACCGGTAACGTAAATGCAAACGTAAATTTTTTATATAACTTTGTCGCCAAGAAATAAATTGCTACAGTAATAATAATTAAGACCATTTGAATCGTGCACCTTGTCGATTTTATTTTTTTGATGTTACTAATAATTGACTTATATACCCTGAAACAATCAAAGTTACTACAGTACTTGCAACTACTAAAAGGAATATAATACTCCCCTTACTTAAAAGAAAAGACCCGTATTCCATCAGCCCTGTTGTCGAAGGGATTAAAAATAACGGTAAAAATACGATTAACTTTTCCGCACCTAACTCAAACCATTTTAACGGTAAAACGCGAGTGGAAAGGAGCAGGAACAGCATTAACATCCCTATTAAACTTCCCGGTATTGATAGATGGAATATTTCCTGAATCCACGTACCCACTAAGCTAAATATATATAGCACGCCTACTTGAAGTAAAAGCGTCACGTACTTCATTTCTTTCCCTCATTTCACTATCACACATCCATATTATGAAATCTCATTTAGCGTGTCGGCAAACCGTTTAATTCCAAGTTGAATTTGTTCTATATTCGCTCTACCAAACGTAAATCGTATATATTCATTTTTCGAACCTAAAACACTGCCCGGAACAAATGCGACACCATTCCGTATAGATTCACCTAATAAGTGATATTCATCAAACTTTCCTTTCACTTTACACCATACATGTATTCCACCCTCTGGCACGAAACATTCAACTCGGTCTCCCAATGTTCCTTCAAGCTCTGCAATTAATTCATCTCTTCTTTGCTTCAATTGTCCACGAAGTATCGTAATATGTGTATGAAAATCCTTTGATTCTAAAAATTGATTTGCTACCCACTGCGTAAATACACTATGGCCAAAATCAATTTGTTGCTTTGCATCTGCTAAACGCTCAATTACGCGTGTAGGACCAATTATCCATCCAATACGTAATCCTGATGCAACAATTTTTGATAATGAACTTATATAAAGAACATTTCCATTTTGGTCCATTGATTTTAATGTCGGGTTCACTTCTCCATTAAAAGAAATTAAACTATACGGATCATCTTCTACAATTGGTATACCGAACTCAGAAGACAGTTCTAAAATCTTTTTACGTCTCGCTAATGAAAGCACAGTACCTGTTGGATTTTGATAATCTGGATTCAAAAAGACCATACGAATACGATGCTTTTTGTGCAAATCGATTAAATCATCTGGATTCATTCCATGCTCATCAACAGGTAAATGAAATATGTTTAAACCGGCCGATTTAAACATTGGAAGTGAAAAACAATATGAAGGATCTTCAATCGCAATCGCATCGCCAGGTTTTAATAAACATTGAACGATAAGATTAAGCGCCTGTTGTGCTCCAGACGTAATAAGAATAGAGCTTGAATCTGCTTCAATTTGTTTATATTGCTGAACATGTGCTGCAATTGTTTTTCTCAACATCTCATTTCCAAGTGGATGGTCATAGCCGAGATTTTCCATAAATGTTTTCTCCGCCAAAATTGTTCGAAATCTATCACTCGGAATTAATTCTGGTGACAGTTCACCACTCGCTAAATTAATTAAATCATCTTTTTGTGTTTCCGTTCGAATTTGTTGAACGAGTGGTACGTTAGGTAAGAACGATCCATCCTCCACGTACCTACCCCAGTTCGGTATTCGTTTATGTGAGAGACCCCATATGTCTGTATTAACCCGTGTTCCGCTTCCCTTTTGCCGTTCTACTACTCCAAGTGATTTTAATTCTTCATACGCAGCTACTATTGTACTCCGGTTCACCTCTAATTCCTTTGCCAATATACGCTCAGAAGGTAACTTACTATCAGAAGGAAATTCACCTGAAGAAATGCCTCTTTCAATATAATCAGCAATTTGTTTATATACAGGTGTCTTATCTGCACGATTTGGTTTCCATTCCATCTAGTTCCCTCCTTTCAAAACGAACTATCCTCATTTTTTACTAACAGTATTCACCGTAAAAATAGTATTAATTAGTCACATTTTCTTATCCGTAAATGGATATATCCAAAATGGTTCTCTTTCTGATTACTCAATAGCTTCTGAAATTCCAACTTCATACTCTCATTTCCAGTTCTTTTACAAACTATCAAATCATTACCGCATACCATGTTACCCCAACTAGTAGAACAAAAAGAAGAAGAATATAGATTGCAGATAAGTTTTTCACATTTCTTTTTGTAGACTTACCGTAATTCTCCTCCACGTTTCTTGCAACTAGTACAGTCCCAAATAGCGATACAATTACAATAATAACGACTAGTGAAATTGCAAAACTCATTGTCTTTTCACCTCTCTAAGACCCATCTATTTTAATTAAAGAACTTACATAAAAACCTTCCTCTTTAAAACGTTGATAACATACTACCTTTCTTCTCTTATCATAATAGATGTTTGCTAAAAGCGGACCAACCACTTTCGTGTTTTTTTGCTCATCCACTTCAAAAATAAAAAGCAACTGATCACTTAGGACCAGTTGCTTTTTTACACGATAATTTTTCATTTAAAATTAATTCGATTTAAAAGTTTCGCCTTTTCATAATGAAACATCGACTGAGATAACTCGAAAATTGTTCCATTTACAAGATACACTGTATTTTCAATAAGAAGCGCCGGATCACCTTCATTTAATTCTAAAAGCTGTGCATTTTCTTTATTTACTTTTTCACAACTAATAACTTTATCAGCAAAACCAATATTTAATCGTAAATCTTCAATGAAATAACTGTATACAGAGCTTAATGCTATTTCTTCGTTCAAATATGGAATAATATCCTTTTTGAAATAACTTATTTCAATAGAGAATGGTTTAGCATCTACAATTCTTAAGCGCTTCAAAAAATACAACCTAGTTCCAGTTTCGCATTGCATCCGCTTTGCTATCTCTTCGTCCGCATCTATTACTTCAAGCTCTAACACTTTCGTTTCAATATTTTGTGAAACAAGATTTTTCGTTAATCCACGTAAACTTCCTAAATTAATGTAATCTGTTACAGAAGTTTCGCGTAAAAACATGCCACTACCTTGCACTTGAAAAATATAACCTCTATTCACAAGCTGACTAATTACTTTACGTATCGTATTACGGCTTACTTCAAATCGATTCATCAACGCTTCTTCTGTAGGTAGTTTTTTCGTTTCATTAAAAAGCCCATCTCGAATGTTTTGCTCTAACACATCTGCAATTTGTTTATACTTTGCACTCATACACTTTCTCCTAAAATACTCTTTTATCTGTTATAACTCTTCCCCTCTCGTTTCGATCACACGTTTATACCAATGAAACGAAAGTTTCTTCTTACGTTTTAAGTTATCATTATGATCGACAAAAATAAAGCCATATTGCTTTTTATATCCATTTAACCAACTTAAAAGATCAATCACTGACCATGCATAATAACCTTTTAAGTTAATTCCCTCTTCAATTGCACGCTTCATTACTTTTAAATGCGCTTCAATAAATTTAATTCTCGGAACATCTACAATTTCTCCGTCAATGATTGGATCTTCATCACCAAGTCCATTTTCCGTTACATACATCTTTATGTCACCGTAACGCGCTTTCAACATATGCAATCCCTCTAAGAAACCTTCGGGAGATATTTCCCATCCCCATTTTGTATATGTTTTATCATCCATTTTAACTGTTCGATAAAAACCATCAAAAGAAGGGTTACCTGGAGCAAGCGTTGAGTTTTCTCGAGAATGTCCCTCACTCTTTATATCCATATCGTATCTTTCTACTCGTATTGGTTGATAATAATTCAAGCCAATAAAATCATTTTCTTCTGCATTTTGTTTAATGATTTCTAATTCTTCAACCGTCCAATTAGGAGTCCATCCTTTTCCCTTTAATTGTTGTACAACATAAGACGGATACTCGCCTTTTAAAATTGGATCATAATACCAATACGTTTCATATTCATTCGCATGATTTGCTGCTCGTATATTTTCTTTTTGATCATCCACACTATAAGCAGGTAAGAAAACATGTGTAATCCCAATCTCACCATATTGTTTCAGCTGCTTGTACACCGCAACTGTTTTCGCATGTGCATAAAATACATAATGAGTCGCTTGAAAATACTTTGGAACATCATTTTGGATTCCTGGTGGATGTGCACCTTTTAAATAACCTAATCCACAAAACATTACTGTCTCATTAAAAGTAATCCAATGCTTAACTCTGTCACCAAATGCCTTAAAACAAGTTTCTGCATATTTTACGAAAGCCTCTGCTGTTCTTTTATTCGTCCATCCACCATCTTTTTCTAACGGTAATGGTAAATCCCAATGATATAAAGTGACAAACGGCACAATCCCGTATTTTAAACATTCATCAATTAAGTTGTTATAAAATTCAATCCCTTTTTCATTTACCTTTCCATCTCCATTCGGCAATATTCTCGCCCAAGAAATAGAAAAACGATACGATTCTAATCCCATCTCAGCCATTAAGCGAACATCTTCCTTATATCGATGATAATGATCAACAGCTACATCACCATTTGTTCCATTGTATGTTTTGCCAGGAATTTTTGAAAACTCGTCCCAATTCGTAACACCTTTTCCATCTTCATTCCATGCACCTTCTACTTGATAAGAAGCTGAAGCAGCTCCGAATAAAAAATCATGTGGAAACTTCATAGTATATACCTCCATTTCATTACAACAAATCAAATTCATTCACATATATAAAATTTATAGGTACAAATTTTATATGTATGATTATATCTTATGTTTTTATTTTTTTCTATTATAAAAGTACAATTTCTATTGTTGGTTATTGGAAAAGAAAAAGAAGCGATATATTTTATCGCTTCTTACTCTCATCATCTTTATTCTTTTATTAATGACTTATTCGCTCTTATAACTTCTTGATACAATAATGGTGACCACTTTTCATTTATGTAGTCTTGAATTACCCAGCCTACTCTTGTAGGATTCTTTTGTTTTATATCGTTTGCAATTTCAGGATTTATATAAGAAGCGTAGTAATATGGACTATTCCATGCTGTACCACCAGAAGACAAGCTTGTAAAATTAATATATAGATGATTTAAATCCTCGCTATTGTTCATCGTTTCATCCATCGTATCTTTAATAGATTTTACTTTCTCATCATAATTCACTTTATATTTATCTTGTACTGTTACATTTACATTTTGGTTTACAGTTGTGGTAAACGTCTCATTATCTGGCCAATAAAAATTATTATATCCTCCAGATTCATTACTACCACTATATCTTTTTAGTAGTACAATTTTCCCACGAGCATCTCCAAGTTTTATATTTCCTTCTGTTTTTAAAAAGATAGGATCAACAAAATAATTTTTTTCAAACGTACTAATAAATGAACCTTCTGCTCCTTTCATATCCTCATACTCTTTTTTTAAAGACATAATAATTGTTTCACTCGGGTTATCTTTTAAAAATTGTTTCGCTTCATTTATGAATTCATGCAGTGTTACGTAAAGATATAATGGCCCATGATGAAGAACTATCGTATTATCATCTGTTAAACGTCCTCTTATATCAAAAATGCGAGCTCCATGGTCCATTTGATAGCGAAAATCATATTCTTGCGTCATTCCCCACACTTGCTTAATCGGATTTTGCAACTTGAACGTCCCACTATCGTGTGTTCCTGGAATTGAAATTCGTGCTAACGGGATATTATCAGGTATAGGTTGCATCCATTTTGACCAATTTTCAAGCTCATTAACAGAGCTAGCTGCAACTACTCTCTTATCATGTAAAGCAAATACAAATGTGATAAATATTGTACTACATATGAATAATTTCAAAATTAACTTCTTATTGCTCATTATTATCCCTCACTTTTTCTGTTTTTACATCAAACTTATTGAATATAATATAAGCTAGTTCATAAAAAATAAATAACATTTCATCAATATGAAATATTGCATAGAAGTAAAGTTAAAAAATCATTCACATATACTAAATTAGAAAAAATTTAAAGGAACTTCATCTGAAGTTCCTTTTGCTTATTTTATGTTCAATACATATGAACCATCTTTATTCTCATATTTATAGACGTATAAATAATATTTCCCTGGCTTTGCATTATAAGTTCCTTTAACTACATTTCCTTCATTTTCACCATATGCTACATAGTTATTTAAATCTGATTCATGATGAAGTACCCATGTCATTCCGATATTTTGTTCATTTAGTAGAGAAATATTAATATTTTCCGGTGAGTCAATTTGGAAAGTAAATACATCTACTCTATCACTATTATGTAGCGTTCCTTTCACCGGTGTATGAAAGTTAACTTTATTTGCCTGTCTAGGCTCATTGTTTGGTTCATTTTCTGTTACTTGTAACTCATTCCCACCGTTTGGTTTTCTTTGTTCATAACCTAAGTTTACTAGTATAGACTTCAAATCTGGTAAAACACCAATTTTATCTGCATATGGATTTTTAGATTTTGTTCCTGTGCTCTGGTTGCTTAATATTGCTCTTAGTTCACTTGGTCTATATGGTTGTCCTAAATTTTCTTTAGCAATGCTTTGTACTAAAGTCGCTGCCCCAGCAATAATTGGCGAAGCACTAGATGTTCCGCTAAAGCTTGAAGTATAAAGATTTACAGCACTTCTACTTTGCTCGGCTGTAGTTGTATCTACATTTTCTCCCCATCCGTACACATCAATACGGCTTCCATAATTCGAAAACCACATACGTTCATGAGGGAAAGATGAAGAGCCAGCTCCTACCATAATTGCACCCGAATCTTTAAAATCTTTACTATTACGATTTAAAACTTGCTTACCCTTTCTATCTTTGAACTGATCTAAATCATTCCACCCATTTGCTCCAGCCTCTATAATTACAATTCCCTTATCTGTACCAGCACGAATTGCATCAAAAATATCTGGTTGTACTTCAACAGGTAAATATTTATCACCATATCCATCAAAGGATGCTTGCGCCTCTAATAATAAAACATCCCCAGCTTCTAACTGATTTACAGCGCTTAATATTGCATCAGCCGTATTATACTGTCCATTATCTCTTATTTGAGAGATAACCTTTGCTTTCGCTTTTGGCGCAATCCCAATATTCCCGACTTCATTGTCCTCAGAAGATACAATTCCTAGTACAGACGTCCCATGACCGACATGCTGATTTATATTTCTTCCAGACATTAATTCAATATTTTGATGTAATAAATCCTCATGATTTAATAGCCATCCGTATTCCATATCAACAAAAGTGATACCATTTCCATTACCGCCTTGAATTCCCCAGGCGAAAGGCGCATTAATACCGTATGGGGCTGCTTCAAGATAACCTTGTTTTTTAAATCTAGGATTGTTATTAGGATTAAGAGCTACACTTGATGATCGCACTTCAGGTGGCATTATTTTCTCTTGTTTCTTCATATACGCATCTTCTATTAAAGAAGATGCCTTTAACTTATCTACTATTTCTTCTTCATACCCACTATTTTGATTTTGAAGAATATAGTAGTTTAATAAACTTGTAGATACATAATTAGGTGCTTTCACTTCAAGGTTTTGTATTTGTTCCGGGCTTACAGATGTGAATAAACGAGTAAATGTTACATCTGGATATTCTGTCAAAAGATCTTTTATTACTTTATCATTCGTTTGAGATTGTATTTGTTTTTCAATACCATCTTCATATGGCAAATCCAAATCCGCTTTAAATTTTACAATGATTTGCTTATCTGTTTCTTGTTCTATCCCTAATTTACTCTGCTGTTCTATAGAATCAGCATATACACTATTGATAGTGCCTCCTGTTCCTAAAAGTGTTGTAATGATTACAGTTGACGCACACATTTTTTGAAATATTTTCATTACATCAATCCTCCTATTAATAATTATTAAT
This sequence comes from Bacillus cereus group sp. BfR-BA-01524, assembly GCF_022662595.1. Lineage (NCBI taxonomy): Bacteria > Bacillati > Bacillota > Bacilli > Caryophanales > Bacillaceae > Bacillus > Bacillus cereus group sp. BfR-BA-01524. The sequence continues at coordinate 52,811 of NZ_JAKUDW010000008.1, forward strand.
CATTATATTAATCTATAATGATTTCTTCTATAACGTATTCCCTTTCTACTAAATAGATTATAGTAATCAGAAATATGAACTTCAATGTATTTTCATATGCAATATTTCATATTCTGACTCTACACTCAACGAATATGAAACTTATAGTGATTATTTATTTTATATGTGCTAATATACTTACATTAATATATTACGCATATACACATTTCAAACTACATTACTTAATAGTTTCACCTTAATTTTTTCTTAGGAGGATTTACAATGAAATTACTAAAAATAAAACATATAATTCCTTTATCTGCGGCCGCAATTACATTCGTATGTAGTCAAAGTACAGCTGAAGCTTCTACCATTCATACAGTAAAAAAGAACGATACACTTTGGGGCATTAGTAAACAATACGGAGTTTCAATACAATCCATTAAACAGGCTAATAATAAAGGAAACGATAAAACCTTTATTGGCGAACAGTTACATATTCCAGAGTCCGTGAAATCAAATGAAATCACTGTTCCTCAAAACGCCAAGCCTGCGAACATTTCTGAACAAATTATTTATCAAGTACAACCGGGAGATTCATTAGAAACGATAGCAAAGCGTTACAATGTCACTGTCCAATCTATAAAACAAATTAACAATACAGTCGGAAACAAGCTTTATACAGGACAACATTTAAAAATCAACTCAAGCATTTCACAAAAAGAAAAAGACTTAATGGCACGCTTAGTTACCGCTGAAGCAGGTGGCGAATCCTATAAAGGAAAAGTAGCAGTAGCAAAAGTTATACTAAATCGTGTAAATGCAAAAGGTTTTCCAAATACAATAACAGGCGTTATTTATGAACCTATTAAATACGGATATGCATTTACTCCTGTTACAGATGGAAGAATTAATCAACCTGCAAGTCCAGAAGCAAAAATGGCTGTAGAAGAGGCTATCTCCACAAATGGAGTAGATTCAGACTGGATTTATTTCTACAATCCAAAAACATCAACGGACAAGTGGATTACGACACGTCAAACAGTAGCAGTAATTGGTAACCATGTGTTTGCTAAATAAGATTTAAAATCATTAACAGGCCTCTTCACTTAAAAGGTCTGTTTTTTTATATGTAAGATGTTATTAATCATATGACATAGTGATTTTTAAACTATTTCTTCTTTCAAATAAAAATTTTTGTATTTACTCCACCACTCGGAGAAATTAATAAAGCATCAAGTTCAAAAACTCCCACTTTATTAATAAAAGCTATTTCTTACCTTCATAAAATTGTTATACACTAGAAAAATAAAAAACAAACTATTCGTTAGCAGGTGAAAGAATATGTATGATGTTACAATTATCGGCGCTGGAGTAAGTAGCATTTTTATGGCTTATTCACTAGCTAAAAGTAACAAAAAAGTTTTAATTCTTGATAAAGGTAAAGCGCTAGAAGATCGCCATTGTCCTTTAGACGAAGGAAAAGTGTGTAATTGTACTACATGTGATAAATATTTTGGGTTTGGTGGTTTAGGAAAATCTGAAGGGAAATTTAATTATACAAACGGATTTGGCGGAGAACTTGAGCAAAAAGTCGGTAAAGAGGGTTTTATACAACTCATGGCTGAAGTAGATGAAATTCTATGCCAGTTTGGTGGAAGTTCTGTCTCAAAATATTCTACTGAAAATTCAAGTCTCACTAAGAGAGCTGAAGCGTGTGGTTTACAAATGCTAACAACAGAAGTAAGACATCTTGGTACTACACTTTCCAGTAACATTTTTCAGCAGCTCTATGAATTTTTACTGACGAAAATAAATATCCAATTTCATATAGATGTACAACATATTCTGAAACAGGAAGATCATTTTACAATAGAGACAAATCAAGGAACAGCTCAAACTAAGCAACTAGTATTTGCAACTGGGCGTTCAGGGGCTGACTGGTTAAAAGATATGTGCAGTTCTCTAAATATTTCTCAGGAGCAAACACGTGTAGATTTAGGAATTAGAGTAGAAATGAAAGAACATCAATTACGTTCTATATTAAAAGATACTTTTGAAACAAAACTTTCTTATCAAGGTGAGCATTTCACAACAACTACTTACTGTATGAATCCAAAAGGACGCATCATTCGAAAGTACGAAGAAGGTTTAGTTATGCCTGACGGTCAAAATTTTCGAGAGCAAGGAACTGGCACTTCTAATTTAAATTTCACTTTATTTATTCCTCGCTATTTTCCAACTCTCAAAGAAGCAAATGTATACGCAAGTTCAATTATTAAAGGCATTAACCAAGGACGAGATCGGATTGTTATACAGCGCTTAGAGGACTTACTAAAGAAACAACCTACGGCGGAAAACAGCATGGAACATAATCGTATACAGCCTACACTACAGGGGGACTATGGAGATTTGAATCAAGAAATTCCTCAATTATATATTGAAGGGCTAAAAGAATTTTTATTACGCTTAGAACAATTTATACAAGAGCCTATCGATCAGCATACTTTACTATATGGAATTGATGGAAAGTTCTATGCTCCTACGATAAAAATTAATAATCATTTTGAAACTAGTATACATGGGCTATTTTTAATTGGAGATTGTTCAGGCGTTACGCATTCATTATCTCAAGCAGCTGCAAGTGGTCTGTATGTTGGAAAGTACTTATCTGACATTTAATTTCTATTATTAAGATGTCAGTCAAATATATTCAATTTCAAAATACTTTACTTATATATAGTAAAAGTATATTAATAAGTCCCCTATTCTTCCCGGCTAATAATTAACCGACAAAAAGTCGAGATTTTACAAGATACATATGTAATATAACTGTATATTTAAAACGATTGACATTCAATTCTAATAAATTGAATGTCAACAGTTTTAAAAGTCTCTATCCATTTTCACTTTCATTTGTTCGATATTTTGTAACATCATCATAGTGTTTAATATGGTAGGATGTCTATAAGTCAATTTCACTACAACTATGACTTGTTCTGCCCGTTTCTCAAAAAGAGTTATATTTATGCTACTACGCTTTAAAAATCCCCATTGTATGTATATGAATACTTCAAATTATTCCCTTTAGAAAATAGAGTCTAAATGGTTCATTACACTCTAATAGTTATAAAAACATAATATATAACTTCAGTTAAATAAATTGTATAAAGAAGGTGTAAAAATGAAGAATAAAATAAATTTACAAATGCAAAATATAAGCTTTGTTATAATAATGGCTTTAGCAGTATGGTTAAAAACATATCTTATTACGCGATTCAGTTTTGATTTAAAAATTGAGTCTTCAACGCAAGAGCTTATTTTGTTTATTAGTCCTCTAGCCGCATCATTAGCATTTGTTGGATTAGCATTATTTGCAACTGGTGAAAAGCGAAATTATATAGCGCTATGTATTAATTTCTTATTAACAATCGTACTCGTTGGAAATGTAATGTTCTATGATTTTTATAGTGATTTCGTTACATTACCAGTACTTGGACAAACCTCAAACTTTGGACAATTAGGCGGCAGTATTATAGAAATATTAAACTACAAAATTATACTCGCATTCGTAGACATTGTTTTCTTCTTTATTTTATTAAAAAAGAAATCATTGGTCTTTAAAACAGAACGTGTAACTCATTCTACACGCTTGTTATACTTTCTTTTAACAATTGGTGTATTCTTTGCGAATCTACATCTTGCAGAAAAAGAGCGCCCTGAATTATTAACGAGATCATTCGACCGAGTAATGCTTGTCAAAAATTTAGGCCTATATACTCACCAAGTATATGACTTAACACTGCAAGTAAAAGCCGGTTCACAAAAAGCGCTTGCTGATAGTAGTAAATTACAAGAAACTGAAAACTACGTAAAAGCAAACCAAAGCGAGCCAAACCCTAATATGTTTGGTGCAGCGAAAGGAAAAAATGTAATTGTCGTCACTCTTGAATCCTTGCAAACCTTCTTAATAGGCGCATCAGTCAATGGGCAAGAAGTTACACCATTCCTAAATGAATTCATAAATGAAAGTTATTACTTTGATAACTTTTTCCATCAAACTGGTCAAGGGAAAACATCCGATTCTGAATTTCTAATCGATACGTCGTTGTATCCATTAAATCGAGGGGCTGTATTCTTCACACACGGTAACAATGATTATACTGCGACTCCAGAAATTTTACGTCAGCAAGGTTATTTCACTTCTGTATTCCATGCGAATAACGCAACATTTTGGAATCGTAATATCATGTACTCTGCTCTTGGTTATGATCGTTACTATAATGAGCTTGATTACAAAATTACACCAGAAACAAATTTAAATTGGGGATTAAAAGATATCGAATACTTTGATCAATCAGTAGATATATTAAAAACTGTTAATCAACCATTCTATGCTCGTTTCCTTACTTTAACAAACCATTATCCATTTACGTATGATGAAGATACAAAATTCATTGAACCATACAACTCTGGTAATGGCGTATTTGATCGTTACATCGTAACAGCACGTTACTTAGACGAATCAATTAAAAAATTTATTGAACGTCTAAAGGCCGAGGGGCTTTACGATGATTCTATTATTGTGTTATACGGTGATCATTATGGTATTTCCGAAAAACATAATCGTGCAATGGCACAGTTTTTAGAAAAAGATCAAATAACAGAATTTGATACTTTAAATTTACAACGTACACCTTTATATATTCATATTCCTGGACAAACAGAAGGTCAAACTATTTCAAAGCCTACTGGACAAATCGATATGAAACCTACTATTCTAAATTTATTAGGTGTTGATTCTACGAATGATATTCGTTTTGGCCATGATATGTTTTCAGATGAATATACTGGCTTTGTTGTTTTACGTGATGGTAGCTTCATTACAGATAAGTATGCATACAAAAACAACACTTTCTACGACCGTATAACAGGTGAAATTGTAGATTTACCAAAAAAAGAAGCTCAAGCCCTCATTAAACGTGCACAAAATGAATTACGAATGTCTGACAAAATTATTGAAGGCGATTTATTACGCTTCTCAGAAAGCAATAAAATTAAAACTGGCGAAGTACAAACTAAAATTAAAGAAACAGAAAAATAATCTATATATGAAAAAGGAGCAACTTATTACAGTTGCTCCCTTTTACTTTTATTCTACGCTTGTTTCTAAAGCTACATCCGTATAGGTATTATCATTACCTATATTTAAAATTACTTCACATTGACGCAATCTCAATTCAAAGAGCATGATAGAATCATGATAGATTTCAGGATTTGATTTCATCTTATGTAATATCTCTTGTTTTTCTTGTATTTCTAAATGCGTGTTTTCTACAGCTTGCTTTAAGGAGTTAAATGGATTCCTAAAGAATATATTAATATCTCGCTCTTGTGTGTTTTCAAACAGCTCAAATTGCAAGAAAAATTTCTTCATAATAGAAGCCGTTACCTCAGTATAATCTTCATTTTCTACATACTGTTTGTATTTGTTATATAGCATAGATTTATTTTTAGGAAGAACTCCAAATAATTTACCGGCACTTTTCAGTAAAAATTGTGCTGGCGTAAATCGACGTAAAATATTTACTTCATCCATTTGTATTCTAGTCGTCATCCTGTCAGTATCTCTGCGCCAGTCATCAAGCACTTTAAAGTCACATTCTAACTGTATTCTATTTTCTCCAAATAGTGAATTAAGCCCTTCACTAAGTTCTTCTAAATACGTTTGGCTTTGAAGAAGCTCATTATTAGAAGTTGCAATCCAATTTTGCATAGAAAGAGCAAGATTAGATAGTACAGTTTGTTCTAAATATTTATGCACTCTTTCATTCATTGCTTTATTTAGTTCCGTATCCATGTGCCCGAAATCACTTTCTTCACTAATTATATTAGAACAACTCTTTAATATCTTCGGGATATTTTCAGTAAGATCATTCGTAATTTCAGTCTTCATTGAACGATATGATTGTGTAATGAAATGAATTTTTTCCCTCTCAAATGCAGTAAGGTTATTAATGCTACCGTTTAGTTTCACTAGCATATCTTCATTCCAATTAATAGCATCCACTAGATTGTTTTCTTTCTCAACACGTTTATCCAAAAGATATGTAATTGTTTTTCGAATGAAATATAATAACTTTTCAGTACGTTCTGCATCGATATGTTTATGATTAAAGTTAAAATGAATAAACTCAGTTAAATCATTTAATTGTTGACTACTTGTATATAACGAAGAATAAGGGAAAATTCTCGCATGTGGGAAATATGTGTTTATTCTCGCTGCCGTATCATGTAATACCCTTTTTACTTCTGCTTCACTGTAAATGTTATCAATTTTATTTAATAAGAAATGAATTTGTAAATTTGGCGTATGTTCTTGAATACTTAATAGAATGTCACGTTCTTTATCAGTAAAAGGTGAATCCGCATTCAATACGAACAGTAATTCGTCTACAGAATTTAAATATTCGAATATCTCATCTCTAGTGTCGTTATTCCTATTAAAGCCAGGTGTCACTACAAATGTAAGTTTATTTTCATTTAAAAATCTGCATGGTAATTTAAATTCAACACATGCTCTATCTCTATATGTTTGATGGTGCTGGGACATCATATTATGGTAATCAGAGACATCTTCCGTTGTTGTAATTGCTGAGTCTGTTATGGCGTTTATTTCTATATGAGCATCATTTTTTAAAACTACTACATTTGAAATTGATTTTTCTAATATATTTTCTCCTAATATAGAGTTAATAAATGTAGTTTTTCCGTTTCCTGAAGTTCCCGTTACTAAAATACGATTTGTTCTTAAATCTGCGAGCTCGTCAACTAGCCATTTAAATCGGTGACCTATTTCTATATTGTGTTTTTGTGCCCATTGTGTAATAGATTCAAAAAGATGTAAGCTGTACTCTAAGCCATTTACATGATTAATAGAATGTGACAATAAGTTTTCTGCATGTTCTATATTTGCTGAATCTATTTTGGAAGGGAAAATCTCATCCCATGCCAATACAGCTGCAGATGGAAATACAGCATAAGATGGATTGACTACCTTTAACCAATTTGCTAACAGATTTGGTATGATATCGTTTAATTGTCTAAGCGTATATTGACCTTGAATTAATGCAAAGTACGTTTCTTCGTAAAGAGCAGAAACTTTGTTCCATATATCGGACGAATGTATTTCAATATGTAAGAAAAATTCATTTATTGTATTAAGCCATAATAAATAATTTTGTTCATCTTTATAACTGTTCCAAAGTGATGAAACCATTTGTGTAAATTGTACTTGATCTACATTATTTAATGTAGCTAATGCATCATAAAAATAGTCTGGTGAAATATGTTTAGTAAACCCTTTATCGATATATCCTTTTAACACCTCAAACCATGGATACGATTCTATTCGAATTAACTCATTCACAGCAAGCTCTACTGCACTATCAAAATCTTGCTGTTCCTCATAAAAGGAACGGGCAATTTTTGTGACATTCGGATAATCAGGATTTAAAGAAACTGCTTCTTTAATAACACCGAAAGCTGAGTCAAAATTATTTTGCTCAATGTAAAGAGAAAGTAATTGTAATCTAATTTCGGTCATCAATATTTTATTATCAGTAGTAATGGAAGTATAAATATTTTCAGCAAATGATAATTGATTAAGTTCGAAATAAGCATCCGCAATATTTTTTTGTGCCCATGGTGCTAATTCATTACTAACCTTCTCCCATTTAAAAATAGCTGCTTCAAAATCTTGATGACGATAATAAAATTCACCTTGTGCAAAACGGATATAAGACCCATCAGAAATCTCATTTTTTTCTTCGTTTACATAAGCTTGTCCAAGTACGTCAAGAGTTGGTTTTGTTTCATTTTCCATTAGGAATGTTTCATAATACACCTTTTTTATTAATTGTTTTTCTAATCTCATCTTTTCCCCCACTATATCTTGAAAATACATTTTTAAGATATGTCAATACTTTTTGTATGTATGCTTTTTATCTTAACAAAGAATATCTTTTGGAAAATTTCATTTTCCTTTCATTTTTCAAGTTAGATTGAATTTTTATGAGAAAAGTTTCAGTTTTTTTTCAATTTCCTTTCAGTTATGAAACAGCATTAAATGTTCCTAATAACCTAATAACACTATAATATCCCACATTATATTATCAGGAAAACCCTATATAAACCATATTATAAAAACAATCTATATTGAATTTATATGCATAATTCACTGTGCTGTCAAACAAAAAAACAACAATAGGAGCTAACAGCTATTCTTACCATTTCTTCTCAAATTGTTTTCCTTTAAAATGTTTCAGTGGTTATGTAATTAAATTCCATTAACCTATATAAATAACTAGTCCAAAAAAAATCTATATGCATATCATGTTATAGTAAAGAATTTAGGAGATCCTAAAAGGAGGCATTTTCATGTTTGAAGATAAATCTAAAATAAATTACCCATATGAATTTACTGAAACTACAACAGTTCCTCTAAAGAACCCCATTGATAAAAAATTCAAGAACGGGACAGGTACACATAACTTTCCAATTAAGAAGCACTATAAAGAACAAGTTCTATACACTGAAAAAATTAATAATAATAAAAATAAATAATTGTATAGATCCTTATAACGATTAGCCATGTATAGTTATTTGGTTAGTAATGTAGAAATCTTTATTATACAATTCATGCACCTTTTAAAAAGTGCTGTATACAGCGCTTTTTTATACATAGATAAATTTAAGCTAACGCAGCCAAGAAATAAACTGCAAAGTTACTCCACCATATTTTCGTTTAACAATTAAATCTACATATTAAAAGGGAGCAACAGTAAATGTTGCTCCCTTTTGAAATGTAATTTTATTCACCCTACATAACCCTCTTAAACATCTTCTCCAACTCATAAGTAGAATGATGCACAAGAATTGGTCTTCCGTGCGGGCATGTGTACGGGTTTGTTGTTGTACGTAGTTCTTCCAGTAAGGCAAATATTTGATCGTTCGTTAAATATTGATTTGCTTTAATGGATGCTTTACAGCTCATCATGATGGCTGCTTCTTCACGTAACTTTTTAATATCAACTTTTTTTAGTTTAACGACTTGCTCCATCATTTCATCGATAATTTCTGTTTCTTGTCCTTTCGGGAACCACGTTGGATGCGAGCGGACGATAAAGGATTGATGGCCGAATTGTTCTAAAAATAGCCCGACTTTTTTTAGTTCTTCTAACTGCTCTTCGACACGTAAAAATTCAGTAAGAGATAGATCAATACGGTACGGTACAAGTAACTCTTGTACTTCTTGCGCTACTCTTCCTACTTTATCACGGAAGTATTCATAATTAATACGTTCCTGCGCGGCATGCTGGTCAATCATATATAAGCCTTTATCATTTTGAGCGAAAATATATGTTCCGTGCATTTGTCCAATTGGATAAAGCGGTGGTAAGTCATTCCCATTCATTTCAATCTCTTTTATTTCCCGAACTTCTTCTTCTAATTCCTCTAGTTCAAAGTCCTCTTCATTACTGTCCCACGATTTCTCTTCTCGAATTGGTTCTTCAATTATCGGTCTAGTAGATGGCTGCCAACCTTGTTCTTCTCTTATGAGCGACTGTGGTGGTTGCCATTCTTGTTTCGGCGGTTGCCACAGTTGTGCTGGCTGTTTCACAGGCAGCGGTTCTTCTTGTTTTTCATCCATGCCAGTTGGTAAAACGATGTCCGGCATGGATGGTTCTTTCGGCTTCGCATGCTCAAACTGGAACTGTTCTTGCACACTTTCGTCTTTTTCTTTTTTCTTCGTTGTTACGCCTGCATCTGGAATGAGCTGTATTTTTTTAAATGCAGCTTGCAATGTTTCTTCGATCAGCTTTAGCAATTCTTGTTCTTTACTAAAACGAACCTCTAACTTCGCTGGATGTACGTTAACGTCAACTAGCATTGGATCCATTTCAATCGATAAGAAGCCAATTGGATACCGGCCGACTGGCAGTAATGTATGGTATCCTTGCTGAATTGCTTTCATTAGTACAAAGTTTCGAACGTAACGACCATTTACGATCGTTGACATATAATTACGAGATGCTCTCGTTACTTCTGGTAATGTTACATAGCCTTTAATTGTAAAGTCTAAAGATTCCGCTTCAATTGGAACAAGCTTCTTCGCAACTTGAATACTGTAAATCGATGCAAGTACTTGTCTTACATCACCGTTACCTGATGTATGAAGCAATTTCTTTTCATTATGAAACAGTTTTAACGATACTTCTGGATGTGACATTGCAATACGATACACGATATCTGTAATATTCCCGAGCTCCGTATGAATGGTTTTCATATATTTAAGACGCGCTGGTGTATTAAAGAATAAGTTTTGTACTGTAATATCTGTTCCTTTTCGGCTCGCAGTTTTCTCTTGCTTTATAATGTCTCCACCTTTAATGATGAGGTGTGTACCAGGCGCATCACCTGTGCTAGTAATTAATTCTAATTCACTAACAGAGGCAATACTCGGCAATGCCTCACCGCGGAAACCGAGTGTTCTTATACGAAACAGATCGTTTTCATCTTTAATTTTACTCGTCGCATGGCGTTCAAAAGCGACGATACAGTCTTCTTCTGCAATACCATCACCGTTATCAATGATACGAATTTTCGATAACCCAGCTTCTTCTAAGTGGATTTCAATAGATGTACTATTCGCATCGATAGAATTTTCCACAAGTTCTTTTACGACTGAGGCAGGGCGCTCTACTACTTCCCCTGCCGCAATTAAATTAGAGAGTTGGTCATCGAGTTTGCGAATTTTCCCCATCTACTTACTCATCCTTTCTTTAACTTCTTCTGTAAGCGATACAATTCGTTCATCGCTTCTAAAGGTGTCATATCAAGTAAATCGATTTTTTTAATTTGTGCAAGTACTGCGCTTTCTTTTTGATCAAGCACAGGCTTGTCTTGTTTTTTTGAAGATTGGTCTCCTCCAAAGAAAGATAGTTGTGACTCTTCTTCAGTCTCTTCTTTCTTTTCTTGTATTTCTGCCGGTTCTTCTTTTACAACTACAGGTTCTGGAACAACTTCTTGTACCTTTACTTCTACACGCTTTGGAATAATAATTTCTTCCTGTCCTTCTAGTTGTGCTAACACTTCTTTCGCGCGGGCAATTAAGCTATCTGGAAGCTCTGCAAGTTGCGCAACGTGAATTCCGTAACTTTTATCAGCTGCTCCATCTTGAATTTTATGAAGGAATACTACTTTTCCATTCTCTTCAATTGCTGAAACGTGTACATTTTTCAGTTGATTTAAACTCTCTTCTAACACAGTCAATTCGTGATAATGCGTAGAGAATAACGTTTTTGCACCAATTTGGTCATGAATATGTTCAATGATCGCTTGTGCAAGTGCCATGCCATCATACGTAGATGTACCGCGTCCAATTTCATCGAATAAAATTAAACTTCTTTCTGATGCGTTTGCAATTGCATTTTTCGCTTCTAACATTTCGACCATAAATGTACTTTGACCTGAAATTAAATCATCTGCTGCACCAATTCTCGTAAAGATTTGGTCAAATACAGGTAATACTGCTTCTGTTGCTGGTACGAAACAACCAATTTGTGACATAACCGTTACAAGTGCTAACTGTCTCATATACGTACTTTTACCAGACATGTTCGGTCCTGTAATTAAAAAGACATCCATCTTCTCTGGCATAATACAATCATTCGGTACATACAATTTCCCGTTCAATACTTTTTCAACGACAGGATGACGACCATCTTTAATAAAGATTTCACGCTTCGTTGTTAGTACAGGTTTTACAAACTGTTCTTCTTCACTAACTGTCGCAAAACTTTGCAGTACGTCTAATTCACTAATTACTTTCGCTAAATGTTGTAATTTCGGAATAAATACTTTTACTTCTTCACGAAGCGCTGTAAATAAATCGTATTCTAGTTGTACAATTTTTTCTTCTGCTTCTAAAATTAACGTTTCTTTTTCTTTCAGTTCATCTGTAATGAAACGTTCAGCATTAGCAAGCGTTTGTTTTCGTTCGTAGCGGCCTTCTGGAAGTGCTGCAAGATTCGCCTTCGTCACTTCAATGTAGTAGCCGAAAATACGGTTGTACCCGATTTTTAACGATTTAACTCCTGTAATATCACGCTCTCGTTTTTCAAGCTCAGCGATCCACGTTTTTCCGTTTTTACTAACGTAACGATATTGATCAAGCTTGTCATTATAACCGTCTTTAATAATATCTCCATCTTTAATAGAAAGCGGTGGGTTTTCTTGAATACTTCTTCCTAGTAATTCAGTTAAGCTCTCACATGGATCCGCCCCTTGAATTAACCTTGCTGCATAAGCATTATCTAACAAACTAATCGCTTCTAAAATAGCTGGTACTTGAAGTAAAGATCGTCTTAACTGTAATAAGTCCCTTGCATTGACATTACCAAATGCAACTTTTCCTGCTAAACGTTCTAAATCATATACTTCTTTTAATTTTTCTTTTAAATCTTCACGTAAGAAGTAATCATTTACAAATGTTTCAACCATTTCTAAACGCTCTTCAACTTTTTCTTTCTGAATAAGTGGACGTTCCATCCACTGTTTTAACATACGACCACCCATAGCTGTTTTTGTTTTATCCAATAGCCATAATAATGATCCTGTTTTTTCTTTCGTTCGAAGTGTTTCTGTCAGCTCTAAATTTCGCTTTGAATGCACATCAATTTTCATAAATTGATTCGTATAATAAATTTCTACAGGTTGTAAATGATCTAATGAACGTTTTTGCGTTCTTATCACATAGTTAAATAAGCGTCCAATTGCTTTAATTAACTTTGCTTGCGAAACATTTTTCACAAGATGTTCTAATCCTTCAGGAATTGCCGTTGCATCTTCATATGAGATTGTCATTTTTAACGTTTCAGTTAATTTATTTAATTCATCTTTAGAAAATGAAGAATCTACAACAATTTCTTTCGAACCAGTTGCATACACTTCTAATAAAATATCTTCTACTGAACCTGTTAACAACGTTACTGTATTTTGTCCAGTCGTTAAATCATTACAAGCTAATGCATATGATCCATCTTCAAAATGTGTTAATGCGGCTAAAAAGTTATTTTCTTTCTCATCAATCGTACGCCCTTCCATCATCGTTCCTGGCGTAATTAGTTGTACTACTTCACGGCGCACTACACCTTTAGCTGTTTTTGGATCTTCCACTTGCTCACAAACAGCTACTTTATATCCTTTTTCAACAAGTTGTTCAATATAGTTTTTAGCTGCATGATGCGGTACACCGCACATCGGTATACGATCACTACTACCACCATCTCGGCTCGTTAATGTAATTTCAAGCTCATGAGCTGCTTTAACGGCATCTTCAAAGAACATTTCATAAAAATCGCCTAATCGGAAAAATAAAAAGGCATCTTGATAGTCTGCCTTAACCTTTAAATATTGCTGTATCATAGGGGTATATTGCGTCATACTTTTCCTCCATAATTCTTACATAGTAATCAATTTTCATATATGTCACATTTCACGGACATCCATATCTCCTATTTCAGGAGTCTTTCTTCATTATAACATATTTCATAAAGAATCATGTTCATTCAGCGCCACTTATATAAAGTAAAAAGCTAGGAAGAACTTCTCCCTAGCTTTCTATTACTCTTCTTCTGCATCAACGATAAAGTTCGGATCTAATTCTTCAAATTCATCATCAGCAATTTGGAAATCATCATCTGATTCTACGCAGCCTTCAGGATTTACACTTACACAAATTTTCGTTTCTCCAACTACTTCTGTTACAAATTCACGTTCTACAGTTACAACAATTTTATTACCGTTTGGTGATACAAGCGCTTCTAAACAATTTGGTGGCTGAATAACACGAGCAATAATTTCTAAATCGTCACCAGAAAAGTTTTTATCACGATAACCAATGCTTACTTCGTCCGTGTAGTTCACACGTTCTGTTACAACTTCAGTCTTTGTATTTCCATCAAATGAATACCAAGTGTTCACATCATAGAAACCTTCAATTTCCACATGCTTCCCATTCTTTCTTGCTTCGTACGAGTGGTTAATTACCCAGCACCCTAAAATACTTGTTGGTTCATTATTCGATTCACATGTATGCGTTGACTTTGTATACTTACGTCCTTTTCCAACCACTGCTTTTGTAATAATCTCTCTAAATTCGGACATTCGTAACCCTCCTCAATCACTATTCACTTAATCATATGCGTGACAATAGCGGAATGTGTCATTCTTTTTTTGAGAAGAACTTACGTTTAATCAACTAAAAAAAAGAGATGTCAATATGACATCTCTTTAACAACCACAATTTCCTTTTTTACTTTCTACCGCTGCGCCAGTTTCACCCTTAAGTACATCGCCACCAGTTGAAATTAATATTTCATCTGTTACGTTGTTAGAAATTGTACTAGCAACTAACTGTAATAAGTCATTTACGTATGTTTGTGAAGATTTAAATTCTTGTACGACTGGAATACTGTCTAACTTATCTTGCAATGCATCAATTTCAGCTTCTACCTTTTTTAAAGCTTCCCACTTCCCGTAATGCTGCAAGTTTACTGCTTGTTTTTGCAGTGCTTTAATTTCATCGATTGCGCGCTTTACATTTTCATTTTTATGAATTTGCGCCTCTGCTTTCTTAAAAAAATCAACTTCTTCTGTTTCAGAAATCATTTTTGCTAATTCTTTCGCTTGTTCAACAATGTCATCTTTCGAATATACTTTCATCTATTATTTCACCTCAATCGGCTCTTCAACTAATTCCCCGTTAAGAGACCAAGTTTTTGCTTCCGTTACTTTTACTTTCACAAGCTGACCAATTAAAGATTTTGAAGCGACGAAGTTTACAAGTTTATTCGTACGAGTATAACCTGCAAGTACTTCCGGATTATTTTTACTTTCCCCATCAACTAACACTTCTACAATTTGACCTTTATAACGACTATTCTTTTCAATTGCCAACGTATTTACTAGTGTATTTAAGCGTTGAAGACGTTCTTTCTTTACTTCCATCGGTACATTATCTTTCATTTTTGCAGCTGGTGTACCTTCGCGAGGAGAATAAATAAATGTAAAGGCAGTATCAAATCCTACTTCACGATATAACGACATCGTTTCTTCAAATTGCTCATCTGTTTCATTTGGGAAACCAACGATAATATCTGTTGTTAATACTGCATCTGGAATTGCTTCTTTAATTTTTCTTACAAGTTCTAAATAATGCTCACGTGAATATTTACGCGCCATAATTTTCAACATATCTGTACTTCCAGATTGAACTGGTAAATGGATATGTTCTACTAGGTTGCCACCTTTGCCAAGCACTTCAATTAAGTGATCATCGAAATCACGTGGATGGCTCGTTGTAAAACGAATACGGGCAATATCAACTTTACGAAGTTCGTCCATTAAATCGCCAAGACCGTATTCTATATCTTCAAAGTCTTTACCATATGCATTTACGTTTTGTCCAAGTAACGTAATTTCTTTATAACCATTTGCAGCTAAATGACGAATCTCTTGGATAATATCTTCTGGACGTCTACTTCGCTCTTTTCCGCGTGTATACGGTACAATACAATACGTACAGAACTTATCACAGCCATACATAATATTTACCCAAGCTTTAATATCACCACGACGTACTTTCGGAAGGTTTTCAATTACGTCGCCTTCCTTTGACCATACTTCAACTACCGTCTCTTTCGAGAACATCGCATCTTTTAGAATGTACGGTAATCTATGAATATTATGCGTTCCAAATACCATATCTACATGCTGATTTTTTTGCATAATTTTATTTACAACAGATTCTTCTTGAGACATACAACCACATACACCAATTAAAAGGTCCGGATTTCTTCGTTTTAGTGACTTTAAATGGCCTAGTTCACCAAACACTTTATTTTCAGCATTTTCACGAATCGCACAAGTATTTAATAAAACTACATCTGCATCCTCAGTTGAAAAAGTTGGTTCATATCCAAGCGTTGTGAAAATACCTGCCATTACTTCCGTATCATGCTCATTCATTTGACAACCATATGTACGAATATAGAACTTTCTTCCTGTACCAAAATTGCGAAACTCTTCAGGTAAGCCAAAATCCCGTTCAATTTTAACTTCTTCTTTCCCTCGCTTTTTCGCATCCTTTAAGGAAGGTGGTTGATATACACTTTCAAAGTATTTACTATAATCTTTCTCTTCTTTTTTCGTAGAGGAATTTGCTTGTTGACTTGCTAATCGTTGTTGCTCGTTCATCGGTAATCTCCTTTCACCCTTAACTATACACACTCTATAGTCCATTTTAATGCGCTTAGACTCACCTCAAAAATGGTTAGATAGCTTGGAGATAACTTGTCCTTTGAAACTTGAGTAATCAATCTAATCATTCATAAGAATGAAGTCTTCCCCACGCAAATAGACATTCCCTTTTTATCATTTCTTGTTGTCCTACCCAAAAGCATATTGCTTTATCCCTATAAACATTACCATAGTATGACGTGTTTCGCCAATTTTAACAATCCAGAGGCCCTTTATTATCTTACATTTCATAAGCAATGAACTTGCCATTTTCATACAACGATTTACATATTATTTTACCATTCTGAATTTTCTAAGTAAATAAAACTACCCTATATTTTTTGCACATAAAAAAAGGTTACCAAATCGGCAACCTCCTCTTCTTACATTACATAAATTCAGCAACAAGCTCATCAAACATTTTCTGATCCATATTTAAATCAGATTTCACTAAAGGCTCTTCACTATAGCCTTTAACAAGTTCTTGATATGATGGTTGCTTAGTATTTTGATAAATTAAACCTGTTACTAATCCGTTATTTTCCATTAACGTTTGCATAGCCATCATGCGATTAGACGGATCATATCCCTCTACTGTACTTAGTTTCGTTAAATTCTCTTTAAACCAATCGTAAGTATTTACTTTATTGTAAGTAACACATGGGCTGAATACGTTAATTAATGAAAATCCTTTATGGTTAATACCAGCTTCAATAATTTGTGTTAATTCTTTTAAATCACTTGAAAAGCTTTGCGCCACAAATGTTGCACCAGCTGTTAAAGCCATTTCCATAACATTTAGTGACGGTTCAATTGAACCTTGTGGTGTACTTTTCGTTTTAAATCCAGCTTCACTACGTGGTGAAGTTTGCCCTTTTGTTAATCCGTAAATTTGGTTATCCATTACGATGTACGTAATGTCGATATTACGACGAATAGAATGGATTGTATGTCCCATACCGATTGCAAATCCATCACCGTCACCACCTGATGCGATAACTGTTAAATCACGATTTGCCATTTTCACACCTTGTGCAATTGGAAGGGCACGACCATGAATACTATGCAAACCATACGAATTAATATAACCTGAAATACGACCTGAACAGCCGATACCAGAAATAACAGCAAGTTCATCTGGGTTTAAGCCAACGTTAGCTGCCGCACGTTGAATTGCAGCTTGCACCGAGAAGTCTCCGCAACCTGGGCACCAGTTTGGTTTTACACTGTTACGAAAGTCCTTAAATGTTGCCATTTAGTACAACCCCTTTTTTGCATTCGTTGTAAATCTCTTTTGGCAAGAATGGGTTTCCATCATATTTTAAAAGACTAGAAATTTTCTCACCATTACCAAGATTCATTTTCATAATGTTAG
Organism: Bacillus cereus group sp. BfR-BA-01524; assembly: GCF_022662595.1. Classification (NCBI taxonomy): domain Bacteria; kingdom Bacillati; phylum Bacillota; class Bacilli; order Caryophanales; family Bacillaceae; genus Bacillus; species Bacillus cereus group sp. BfR-BA-01524. Next base: position 70,527 of record NZ_JAKUDW010000008.1, read on the forward strand.
CAAGCTGACCTGTTGCATTGTTTTCTACAACTACAACGCGCTTCGCATTTTTCACAAGTGGATCGATTTCAGCTGTAGGGAACGGGTGAATTAAGCGCACATGAGCATGGTTTACTTTCATACCCTTTTGTTCTAAACGCTCCATTGCCTCTTCGATCGCACCACGAGTTGAATTAAATCCAACAAGCAATACGTCTGCTTCGTCATGCTTAACATTTTTATAAACAGGGGTATTAAACTTCAAGTTCTCCATTTTACGGAAACGTTTGTCCATTTGATCTTTACGGTTTATTGCTGATTCAGAAGGTTTACCCATTTCATCATGTTCTACACCTGTAACATGGTGAATACCATTTTTCATACCAGGTAAAACACGTGGTGAAACGCCATCTTCTGTTACTTCATAACGCTTGAAGTATGCTTTATTCTCACGTTCTGGTATTTCTATGTCTAAATCAAGCTTACCACGGCGAATTTCCACTTTATCTAACTTAAGTGGTTCTACAGTTTGTTTCCCTAAAGAAAGCTGTAAATCTGTTAAGAAGATAACAGGAACTTGATATTCTTCAGCTAAGTTAAACGCTTCTACAATATCATAGAAAGCTTCTTCAACTGTACTTGGTGCCATTACGATTTTTGGAATCTCACCATGCGTACCGTAAATCATCGCCATTAAATCAGACTGCTCTTGTTTCGTTGGTAATCCCGTACTTGGACCACCACGTTGTGTATCAACAATTACTAATGGTGTTTCTGTAATACCCGCTAAACCAATCGCTTCCATCATTAAAGACAGACCAGGACCAGCAGACGCTGTTAATGTACGAACACCAGCATAGTTTGCACCGATTGCCATTGTACAAGCTGCGATTTCATCCTCAGTTTGGATTACTGTTCCGCCGACTTTCGGTAATTTTTTAATTAAGTATTCCATAATTTCTGATGCAGGTGTGATTGGGTATGCTGACATAAAACGAGCACCACCAGCTACCGCACCAAATGCGATTGCATCGTTTCCAATCATAAACATGCGTTTTTTACCATCAGCTTTTTCAAGCTGCATCATGTTTACTTTCTCACCTAGTAATTCTTTCATATATTGAGAGCCGCGTTTAATTGCGTCCATATTCTTTTGAACGACTTGCTCTCCTTTACGACCAAAGATTTCTTCAACAACATCTAAATAAGCTGTTTCGTCTAATCCTAATACCGCACTTGATGCTCCAACAGCAACCATGTTTTTCATTAATGATGTGCCTAATTCTGAAGCAATATCTGTAAACGGTATCACATATAGATTTACATCTGTATTATCAGGTATTGTTGGATTAAATTTCGCATCCGCAACTACAATTCCACCTGGACGTAGTTCGTGGAAGTTAAAATCAATTGTTTCTTGGTCAAAAGCAATTAAAATATCTAAATCATCTGAGATCGCTCGTACTTCTGTTGTACTTACACGAATTTTATTATTTGTATGGCCGCCTTTTATACGTGATGAGAAGTGGCGGTAACCGTATAGGTAATATCCTAATCGGTTTAATGCAATACAGAAGATTTCTCCTGTACTTTCAATTCCTTCACCTTGTTGGCCTCCAACTTTCCATGAAAGTTGACTAATCATCTCCTACACCCCTTTTGGCTGCATTCATTGTAGTGTATTTTTTTACAGTAATAGTTTAGCATTTTTTATGCAAATAAACTACAACGGACGCAAATTATGCCTCTTCTGATTTCCCTGAATCTTTAGTATAAAGCTATTTTGTTTTTCATTCTAGTATTAGGTCTTAAAAAAATCAATAATATCAAATGAATTTATTTTAATTTTTCTGAATCTTTAAAACAAAAACTCAAAAACTTATATGTTCAACAAAATTATCGTATAAAAATCGTTCGACCATAGATGCATCATAGTGTTTGTAAAGCTCATTAACTACATTTTCATACTCTCTATATGCAGTTAAATCTACAACCGTCTCCAAAATCCCATCAAAGTCTGAACCAAAGCCTATATTCTTTTCTCCACCTAAGGAACAAATATATTCAATATGTCTTACTATATCTGTTATATTCGCCTGTCTTTCGCTCGTTAAAAATTGCGGTACAAAAGTAACTCCAATCACGCTATTTTTCTTTATGAGTGCTCTAATTTGTTCATCATTTAAATTACGTGGATGTTGACACAATTTATAGCAATTTGAATGAGATGCAATTGGGTTTTTAGCCATTTCTATAACATCCCAAAAGCTTCTTTCATTCAAGTGAGACACGTCGGTCCATAAATGTAACATATTCAGTTCTTGTACAATATGTTTCCCAAAGGTTGTTAAACCCGCTCCACGCGTCTCTAGCGCACCGTCAGCTAATAAATTGGCATAGTTCCATGTCAGCCCAAAGGAACGCACTCCCAATCGATAAAACAGCCGTAATTTCATTGCATCCTTTCCAATTGCTTCGCAACCTTCTAATGTTAACAGCGCTCCAATCTCGTCCTGTTTTAACATGTTAATATCATCTTTTGTCTGAATAAACTTCACACCCGGTAATGATAAAATTTCATTATAAAAAATATCTACCATTTGTAATGCCACTTCAAATCGTTTTTCATATAGCACCGTTTCTGGCACATATATAGCAAAACATTGTACACTTCCTTTTCTTTCCTTTAACTGTTCAAATGTAATATGTAATTGCGGATCGTTTTTAAAATTCCTTTTTCCCTGCGCACTCCATAACTGAAAGAGCACATCACAATGAGCATCAAAAATTTTCATTTTCATTCCTCCATTATAAAAACAACCTGTTTGCATACTGCAAACAGGCTGTTTAAACTTAACGAGGTTCTACAATTAATTTTATTGCTGTACGCTCTTCGCCATCAATCATAATATCTGTAAACGCTGGGATACAAATCAGGTCCAAACCACTAGGCGCTACAAATCCTCTTGCGATTGCTACTGCCTTTACCGCTTGGTTCAATGCACCTGCACCAATAGCTTGAATTTCTGCTGTTCCGCGTTCGCGAATAACACCTGCAAGTGCACCAGCTACAGAATTAGGGACCGACGTTGCTTTAACTTTTAATATTTCCATTCCGCGTTTCCTCCTCGTTTCTTTAAAAAGTATTAGCAATTATTTCACTTTAACTTATATTCACGAGGAATGGCGCGTATTCCTGCTAAATTTTCGTAATTTTTCTAAAAAATTAAAATATAATAACTTATCTAAAATTTAACGTTGATTTACTCAAAAAATGGTTGATCGTCATTAATTAAAATGCGCTCAATTTTCTTTGCTTTTCCTGTATTTGGATCCACATCAATTAACACTGCACTTAATTGCGTTCTACCATTTGTTACTTCAAATCGTACCGGTAAGTTCGTTAAAAACTTCTTCAATACCGCTTCTCGGTCCATACCTAATATTCCATCATATGGCCCTGTCATCCCAACATCTGTAATATATGCCGTTCCACTTGGTAAAATACGGTTATCCGCTGTAGGGACATGCGTATGCGTACCTACTACTGCTGTAGCACGTCCATCTACATACCAACCTAGCGCTTGTTTTTCACTTGTAGTCTCCGCATGGAAATCAACAAAGATAATATTCGTACGTTTTTTCGCGATATTAATTAATTCATCCACTTTACGGAATGGACAATCAATCGGAGGAAGGAAAGTACGTCCCTGTAAGTTAATGACTGCAACTTCTGTTCCATTACAGTTCACAAAGATAAGTCCTTTTCCTGGAGTTCCTTCTGGGAAGTTAGCTGGTCTTGCAAGATATTTTGCATCATCGATGAATTCAAATACTTCACGATTATCCCAAGCATGGTTTCCAAGTGTAACTGCTTGCGCCCCACACTCTAAAAAGTTTCGATATATTTTTTCTGTAATCCCACGGCCACCTGCTGCGTTTTCTCCATTAATGATTGTTACTGTAGGTGTATATTTTTTCTTTAATGCCGGTACGTATTGTTGAATCATACCTCTACCAGGAGATCCTACTACATCCCCAACAAATAATATTCTCATATGTCTTACCCTTTCTATGTACTGCATTTTTTATTGCTATAGCATTAAGGAAATTCCTTATAATATGTTTATTATAAGTTTGTTTCACTTTTACGCTATATAACTAACTGTCTTTATTTTATCCAATTCCAACACAAAAAAATAAAGTGGTGTTTCACCACTTTATTTTGCGTATTCCACTGCACGTGTTTCACGAATAACAGTTACTTTAATATGTCCTGGATAATCCAGTTCATTTTCAATACGTTTTCGGATATCACGAGCTAAACGATGAGCTTCTAAATCATCGATTGTATCTGGTTTTACCAAAATACGAACTTCACGTCCTGCTTGAATTGCAAATGATTTTTCAACGCCTTCATAAGACTCTGAAATCTCTTCTAACTTTTCAAGACGACGAATGTAGTTTTCAAGCGTTTCACTACGAGCTCCCGGTCTTGCAGCTGATAAAGCATCTGCTGCTGCAACTAAAACTGCAATGATAGAAGTTGGTTCTGTGTCACCATGGTGAGATGCGATACTGTTTATAACCACAGGATGCTCTTTATATTTCGTTGCGAGTTCAACACCAATTTCAACGTGGCTACCTTCTACTTCATGGTCAATCGCTTTTCCGATATCATGTAATAGACCAGCACGTCTTGCTAGTTTTTCATCCTCGCCAAGCTCTGCTGCCATAAGTCCAGTTAAATATGCAACTTCCATAGAGTGTTTTAAGACGTTTTGTCCATAACTTGTACGGTATTTTAAACGACCTAAAATTTTAATTAAATCTGGGTGTAATCCGTGAACACCCACTTCAAACGTTGTTTGCTCTCCGACTTCGCGAATATACTCGTCCACTTCACGTCTTGATTTTTCGACCATCTCTTCAATACGCGCTGGGTGAATACGTCCGTCCTGTACTAGTTTATCAAGAGCGATACGAGCTGTTTCACGACGAATTGGATCGAATCCAGAAAGGATTACCGCCTCTGGTGTATCATCGATAATTAAGTCAATACCCGTTAACGTTTCTAACGTACGAATATTACGACCTTCACGCCCGATAATACGTCCCTTCATTTCGTCATTTGGAAGATTTACAACCGAAACGGTTGTTTCAGCAACATGATCAGCTGCACATCTTTGCATTGCAAGAGATAAAATCTCTTTTGCTTTCTTATCCGCTTCTTCTTTCGCGCGAACTTCACTTTCTTTTACCATAACAGCGATTTCATGAGAAACTTCATTTTCTACTTTACCAAGAATAATTGCTTTCGCTTGTTCGCGTGTCAGATTGGAAATGCGCTCTAATTCTGTTTGTTGCTTTTGAACTAACTCTCCCACTTTGCTTTCCAACTCTTCAATCTGTTGTTGTCTCGCTACAAGAGAATCCTCTTTCTTCTCTAACTGCTGCTCGCGTTTATCGAGCGTTTCGTCTTTACGATCAAGGTTCTCTTCTTTTTGCATTAAACGATTTTCTTGTTTTTGTAATTCGCTTCTACGGTCACGAATTTCTAATTCAGCTTCTGTACGAAGTGTATGAATTTCATCCTTTGCTTCTAAAAGCGCTTCTTTCTTAAGTGCTTCAGCCTCACGATTCGCTTCGTCTAGAATACGTTTCGCTTCATTAGCCGCACCATTAATCTTCGCTTCAGCAATAGACTTTCGAACAAAAAAGCCAACAACTGCACCGACTGTTGTTGCAAGCAAAATGGAGATGAGTATCCAAACTGTACTACTCATGATTTCACCTCCCCTTGCTATGAATGAAAAAAGACTGTCGGCATGTACATTAAATTACAATATACAGCAAAGACCGTCGTCCCGCTTTTTTAAGGGACTTTCTTCATTTCACAATTAAAATGTCATATTATTATTTCGGTAAGTTTTAAACCTTACTCCGAATATTACTTCTCTTCTTGAGAAGAGTATATCGTATATAAGAAAAAATATACATTCTCATTGTATCTATCGTAATTTTCATTGTCAAGCGTTGTCTACTTTTACTTTCTTTACCTTCAGTCCTGAATGTTATCTGAATTTGAAAAATTGATAGCATATTATCCTGGAAAACCTTAGTAAATACCATTTTATTCCCTTAAAACGCATGAATATTCCTCTTTACACATCCCATTTGAGTCAAAAAAATATTTTAGCCACTACGATAAATACCCCTTTAATAGAAGGTAAAAAAATAAAAGACACGGGACCCGTGTCTTTTATTTTTTAATCTTGAAGAGTTGAATCTTCCGTGTCTTCCACACCAGAATCTTCACCAATTCCGTGATGATCACGAACAAAGAAGGCAATTTCCTCTCTTAAGTCCGTATTCTCTTTTAAGAATTGCTTCGAATTTTCACGACCTTGTCCTAAACGTTCTTCATTATAAGAATACCAAGCACCGCTCTTTTGAACGATATCAAGCTCAGAAGCCATATCCAAGATTTCACCTTCTCTTGAAATACCTTCTCCGTACATAATATCAACTTCAGCAACACGGAATGGTGGCGCTACTTTATTTTTCACTACTTTTACTTTTGTTTTATTACCAACGATGTCGTTACCTTGCTTTAATTGCTCCGCACGACGCACTTCAAGACGGACAGTTGAATAGAATTTCAACGCACGACCACCTGGAGTTGTTTCTGGGTTCCCAAACATAACCCCAACTTTTTCACGAATTTGGTTAATAAAGATTGCAATTGTTTTTGATTTGTTGATTGCTCCTGAAAGCTTACGAAGTGCTTGTGACATTAAACGTGCTTGTAAACCTACGTGTGAGTCACCCATGTCGCCTTCAATCTCTGCTTTCGGTACAAGAGCTGCTACAGAGTCAATTACGATAATGTCAACCGCACCACTTCGCACAAGAGCTTCCGCGATTTCTAATCCTTGCTCCCCTGTATCAGGCTGTGATAATAGTAATTCATCTATGTTAACACCTAATTTTTGTGCATATACAGGATCCATTGCGTGCTCCGCATCGATGAATGCTGCTTGTCCGCCTTGACGTTGTACTTCTGCAATTGCATGTAATGAAACTGTCGTTTTACCTGAACTTTCAGGTCCGTAAATTTCGATAATACGGCCACGTGGGTATCCGCCTACCCCTAGCGCCACATCAAGTGCTAAAGAACCACTTGAAATTGTAGAAATTCTACGTTCCGCTTGTTCTCCTAATTTCATAATTGAACCTTTACCGAATTGCTTCTCTATTTGTTTTAACGCCATATCTAATGCCGCTTGACGATCACTCATTCAAAATTCCTCCTTAACTGAATTGCTAATCTTATTATACCTATTTTCAATTCAATTTGCCAATAAAAATCGAACATTTATTCGATTTTTTTATTTTCCATCACACAAATACGGAATTTAACTATAAAAAAAGCTAGAAGAAACTTATATCTCTTCTAGCTTTTTATATAAATGATAAAATCCATATTTTGCTGATCGTTCTCTAATTTGTTGACGACTTCCACTTAAATTAAGAGGAAAGACTGCAGTTTGTTCACCTTTAATCGCTAATCCAACAAATACTGTTCCTGGCTCTTTCTGTTCTGAAGCATCTGGCCCTGCTACCCCAGTGAAACTAATTCCGATATCCGCTTTTAATAAATCCTTAACATTTTCAGCAAGATAACGAGCACATTCCTTACTAACTGCACCATCAGTATGCAACACCTCTTCAGGCACACGTAAAACATGTTGCTTCACATCATTATGATAACAAATGACACCGCCCTTAAATACAGAAGAAACACCAGCATTTTCAGTTACTTGATTTCCAAAAAGACCACCTGTTAAACTTTCTGCACATGCTAAAGTTAACCCTTTTCTCTTCAATAACTCAATTGCCTTATAATGCAAAAATTCTTGGTCATATCCGTAGAAAAATTCTCCTACTCTTTCTAAAATCAAATCTTCCACATGTTGAATTAGTTTCTCCGCTTCGCTAACATTTTGATGCTTAGCGGTTAAACGTAATGTCACTTCTCCATCATTTGCTAGCGGGGCAATTGTTGGGTTTGTTTGTCCATCAATTAAATCTTGAACTTTCACCTCTAATTGGGACTCCCCAATACCGAAGAAACGAAGCACACGTGAATAAATGTTTTCTCCTGTTGTAAAATTACGTAAAAAAGGCTCTACGTAACTTACATACATTGGTTTCATTTCTTTTGGCGGCCCTGGTAATAAAATATAGACTTTTCCGTTCTTATTTACCCCCATACCCGGCGCCATACCATGGTCATTTGCAAATACTGTTGCTCCATTTAAAACGAGCGCTTGCTTTTTATTATTCTCCGTAAATTCACGGCCTGTACGCTTAAAGTAATTACTTATTAAGGCTAATGCCTTTTCATCATACACAAGCTCTTCATCTAAACTAGCAGCTATCGTTTCTTTCGTTAAATCATCTTTTGTCGGTCCTAATCCACCTGTAAAAATAAGTATATCAGCACGTTCTTCCGCAGCTTCAATCGCCTTTTGCAGTCGCTTATTATTATCACCCACAACAGTATGATAGTACACGTTAATTCCGATTGAAGCTAACTTTTCAGATAAAAACTGGGCATTTGTATTTGCAATTTGTCCAAGTAATAATTCAGTTCCAACCGCAATAATCTCAGCATTCATCCCAATTCCCCCATAAACTTCTATTTTGAGTTTACAAAAGCAGCTCTATTTTTCCAGAAATAATCCCATCCTGAAATAACAGTAAAGATTAATGCAATCCATATGAAGATATCAGCAACTGGAATATGGATTAAATTTAAAGGTACATCGTGTAATAAATATGCTGCAATCGCAATAATTTGTGTCCATGTCTTAATTTTCCCTAGCTGATTTGCCGCAACTACTTCCCCTGTTCCAGCAAGTACAAGACGTAAACCTGTTACAGCAAACTCACGACTGATAATTACAATAACAATCCAAGCCGGTACATATTGCATCTCTACCAATGTAATAAGTGCTGCCGAAACAAGTAATTTATCAGCTAACGGGTCAAGAAACTTCCCTAAATTCGTTACAAGATTATACTTTCTTGCGTAATGTCCATCAATCCAATCTGTAGCTGAAGCAATGATAAAGATAAGCGCCCCTACTAAATGTTGAATTGGCAAATCAACATCACCAATTTTGTATGAACCCCAATCAAAGGGCGCTAACATAATTACCATAAAAATTGGAATTAAGAAGATTCTAGATATTGTAATTTTATTTGGTAAATTCACAGCTATTCCTCCATCATATCAAAAACATTTGTTCATCGAAAAAAAGTCATCGAAGCGATGACTGTTATTGTGCAGGTTGCTCTATCCCTTGGTTTTTAATCACCAATCTTTGGTGATATTCTTTTTGTGGATCTAACGGGAAAGCAAGCACTTGGCCATTCAGTTTAATTTCAACATTCGGTGCACTTCCAATATTAAGTCGTACTTCTTTTAATGTTGATACATCGCGTTTTTCTGTTTGACCGCTTTGTACTGTAGTGTTTAGAATTTCGTTACCCGCATCATCCTTAACATCTACATAACTTGCACCCTTCGCTGAAATTTCCAATTCTAACGTTTTATTATTATGAATTTCCAAAGTAGATACCTTACCAGTTGTTCCAACTACTTTCACTTCTTGCTGTCCCGTTGGTGGTGCTGGTTGCTCTTCTTTCTTTGGTTCTTCTTTCTTTGGTTCCTCTTTTTTTGGCTCTTCCGCTTTCGCTTCATCTTTCTTCGTATCTAGCGGAGAATCTTTCGCTTTTTGAACTTCAATTTTCTCACTTTGAGCACTCGGAACTTTTTCATCATCTTTTCCAGTTAACGCTTGAAACACAAACCAGATTACCACTCCAGCTGCAATTACTAACAGCGCAACTAAGATTTTCGGCATGTGATCTGCAACTGGCCATGATGAAGATTTTTGCATTGTTTCTTGTGTCTTTTGTCCCGTTGATACTTGTGGAACTTCACGCTTTTCAGATTGTGGTATCGTACTCTGATGTTCTACAAGTAGTTCCTCTCCATTTAATCCAACCGCATCTGCGTATTGTTTAATGAATGCACGCGCATAAAAAGCTCCTGGCAATACATCATAATTGCCTTCCTCAATTGCCACTAGATGGCGTTTTTGAATTTTTGTAATCTCATGCAGCTGATCAATAGACAAGCCTTTCGCTTCTCTTGCTTCTTTCAGCTTTTGTCCCAATTCCGTCACTACTAACACCTCAATATTTCTTTAAAAGTCAAACATAGAGAAATTATTTTGCGTACCTTGCTCAATTTCATCTACTAAATTATATTGAATTTCTTCATCATAATCATTACGCAACTCGATAATATAATCAAAATCATCCAATGTGTATTCTGACTGACTCACAAATACATCAGGATGTTCCACAACTTTCGTTGCAGGCAATCTCATAATTTCACGAACGAGCTGCCAATGTCTTTCGTTGGCACGCTTCGTTGACACAATTCCATCTAGGATGAAAATATTGTCATCGCTATACTCATCTTCAATTAATTGACTACGAACAGTTTGCTTAATAAGAGTAGATGATACAAATAACCACCTTTTATTTGCACAAACACTTGCAGCAACAATGGATTCTGTTTTTCCGACACGAGGCATTCCGCGTATCCCAATTAGTTTATGGCCTTCTTTTTTCATAATTTCTGCCATAAAGTCTACCAGTAAGCCTAATTCATCACGCACAAATCGAAATGTTTTCTTATCATCTGCATCTCGTTGTATGTACCTACCATGCCTAACCGCTAGCTTATCTCTTAGCTTGGGCGGACGATATTTCGTTACCGTTATGTTATCCATCGTATTTAAAATTGATTCAAGTCTAGAGATTTGCTCTTGATTATCACACATAAGAAGTAACCCACGTCGTGCATTATCTACACCATTAATTGTGACAATATTAATGCCGAGCATACCGATTAACGAAGAAACGTCACCAAGCAAGCCAGGTCGGTTTTTATGTATTTCATATTCAAAATACCATTCAATCATCCAAGATCACTCCCCTTGCTTACTTTACACCTACGTACTATATTATATGATTTCACCTTAATAGGGAAGCTAAATGTATAATCTATCCTGTGTAATTATTATACAAAAAAAGTAGAGAGGAGATTCTCCTCTCTACTTTTACTTATGTTGTACAAACTTAACCATTAAGTTTGCAATTGTATGTTGCTCCTGTTCATCAGCAACTTTCCAAAGCTCAGCTAATAATTTCTCTTGGTCATTGCGTCCTTCTACTTCATTAGCAAGGTAGTCGCCAACACGAAATGCCATATCTGATACTGCACCGCCATCTAAACCTTTTCCTTGCGCTTGCTCTAAACGATCTCCTAAAAAGCTCTTCCACTGATCAAAATTTTCTAATACTGACATAATTAAGCACCTCACTATTGAGTAATAAAATCATGCTTAATTTGTGCAACTGTTCATTTTTTATGTAAGAAATTTTTAGCAGTGCCAACCGCCATTCACTCCGATGATTTGTCCAGTTATGTAAGATGCTCCTGGTGATACGAGGAATGAAACTGTTTTCGCTACCTCTTCTGGTAACCCTATTCTACCTAATGGTATATCTTCAGCAATTCCCATTTTATCTTCTTCAGAAAAAACACTTAACATTTCCGTTTCAATTGCTCCTGGTGCTACTGCATTCACACGTAATCCACTTAAAGAAACTTCTTTCGCTAGAGCTTTCACATATGAATTTTGCGCCCCTTTTACCATTGAATAAAGCACTTCACAAGAAGCCCCTATTTGTCCCCATATAGATGAAACAATTACAATATTACCGCTTCTCCTCCCGATCATAGACGGAAGTGCCATTGAAAGTAATTTATATACGTTCTTCACTTGAAGTTCTACCATATAATTCAATTCATCGTTTGTTACATCTGTTACTAGTCCAAAAATACTCTTCCCAGCTGCGTATACGATAACATCAATAGGATGTTCAATTTGCCTCCACAATCGCTCTGCTCCATCACTAGAAGCCAAATTCGCTTGAACAGGGATAACTTCCCCCCATGCTTTCTGCAATTCCAATACCTTTCCTTCACTGTTATTGTAATGAACATAAACTGTATATCCATCTTGAATTAATTGTTCCGAAATAGCAGAGCCAATCCCTCCGCTCCCTCCAGTTACTAACGCATACTTTTTCATAAATTCCCTCTCTTATCTCTACAAGTTCAATTTTCACACAACTAAATAATACCCTCACCTTACAATTTTTCAATGATAAGATGAGGGTATCTTTAAAATGTTATTTTTTCGGTAACACCTGACAAACACTCATTTTTTCTTCTGACAACAATAATTTTGCCACTTCTTGTAAGTCTTGAACGGTTAGGCCTTCTAATACAGTCAATGCCTCAAATAGACTAGATTCATTAAACGCATATCGTGTAAATTGATTTGCAATATATTCTGGTGAATTCAACGAGCGTAAAAAACCACCAATTTTCTTTTTCTTCACTCGCTCTAATGCCGCCGCATCTAATTGATCATAATCTGTTTTTAATAAAATATCTTTTAAACGATCTGCCAATTCATCAGGTTGTTTCGTATCACCGCCAACCATTGCAAAACCGAAGTTATTTTCTTCTGTATAGTCATACGAGAATGAATCATCAATAAGCCCTTCATTATATAAAGCTTCGTAATGAACAGAACTTTTTCCAAATAAATAATCTAAAAGTAACGTAAGCGCAATTTCTTGTTTTAAAAGCGCTTGCCCTTTTTCTTTTAAATTAGTTGCTTTAATACCAACTAAACATTTCGGTGTTTGCACAGGCATTGAAATAATTTTTTTCTTTTCATTTACCTCATTTGGTTCCTCTTCAAATGAACGCACAATTTCTGGCTGATTTTTATAATCTTTTTTCGCTTGATTTTCACGTACTAAATCCATTGTTTTCTCTGGATCAATTGCACCCACAACAAATAATAACATATTGCTCGGATGATAAAATGTTTCATAACATTCATATAATAAATCTTTCGTAATTTTACTAATAGATTCGATTGTCCCTGCAATATCAATTTTAATTGGGTGTTTTACAAACAAGCTATCAATTAACCCAAAGTACAAACGCCAATCTGGGTTATCTTGATACATTTGAATTTCTTGCCCAATAATTCCCTTCTCTTTTTCAACTGTTTTTTCAGAGAAATAAGGCTCTTGCACGAAGTTTAGCAATGTATTTAAATTTTGTTCTACGTTTGAAGTACATGAAAAAAGGTAAGCTGTTCGTGTGAAGGATGTAAAAGCATTTGCCGATGCTCCTTGTTTACTAAACAATTGGAAAGCATCGTGATCTTCTTTTTCAAATAATTTATGCTCAAGAAAATGCGCAATCCCATCAGGCACACGAATCATTTCTTCTTTCCCTAATGGTACAAATGTATTATCTACTGAACCATATTTCGTCGTAAACGTCGCAAATGTTTTATTAAATCCTTGTTTCGGTAAAACATATACATCTAATCCATTAGGAAGTTTTTCATAATAGAGTGTTTCTTTTAATTGCTCATAAACAATTTTCTCCATTTATTCTCCCTCCGTTCCTTGTAACAAGTAAATTGTATCTAGTTCAATATTTTTAGCAACTTTTACAATTTCTTCTTTTGTCACACTTTCTATACCTGTAAGCCATTCTTCAACTGGACGTGTACGATCTGAAATAATACCATGATATAGCATTTCTACAAATCCACGCGGTGTATCAATCGCCTCTAATATTTGATTTTGGATGACACTTTTTGTTTGATGTATTTCTTCTTCAGAAAACTCTCCGTTTTGCATCGCCAGCATTTGTTCTTTAATAATCTCAACTGCTTTTTCATAATTTTTCGCTTCGATTCCTGACATAACAAATAATAAACCTTTATGACTTTCAAAGCGCGATGCTGCATAGTACGCTAAACTATTTTTTTCACGCACATTTACGAATAACTTCGAATGAGAAAAACCACCAAACAATCCATTGAACAATTGCAATGCAAAATAATCTTCATCTTTATATGTGACAAATGTACGATAACCGATGTGTAATTTACTTTGTTTTAATTCTTGTTTTTCAACAACTTCTTTTTCTTCATTATTTCGTCTATGAAGGAGTACATTTCTTTCTCTCACTGGACGAGCTGAAATAGAAAAATATTTACTTACAAGATCAACGGCGTTTTCTGAAATATCACCAATAATATATAGATCCATTTCATCTTCCGCTAACACCTTTTGATAATATTGATACAGACTTTCATTTGTAATAGACGTAACACTCTCTTTCTTTCCATTTGCACTTAAACGATACGGTTCTACTTTGCACATTTCTTCAATTAAACGCTCGTTTGCATAACGCATTTTATCATCATAAGTAGCTTCAATTCTCTGTAACAGTGCTCTTTTTTCACTTTCTACGATAGAAGATAGGAAACCGTTCCCCTCCGTTGCTGGATGTAACACAATATCAGACAACATAGAAAGCGCTTTTTCAAATAACGGTGGTGCATCATGTAAATAAACTTCATTTGCAATGTCTACATAAATGGAGATAATATGGTCTTCCCCTTTTTTACTTACATCTACCGCTAAAGAAGACCCGTATAATTCTTCTAAATATTGACGAAGACGAATTACAGAAGGTAATTTTTCTGTCGCACTTTGCAATACGTATGGCAATAGAGCACGCTCTGTCACCGTCTCCTCATTTAAAGGCGCTTTAAAACGAAATACAAAGGTATTCGTTTTATATTTATCAGTCGGAATAATATGTACGCGCAAACCACCTAACTCATGTAGTTGTTGTTCCATTAGTTTCATTTATAGCCCTCCTTTACTTATATAGGAATATTCCTCTTCAATATACAGTTTTTAGAAATAAAAAATCAACTTTTCTCCCTTATTATGCTTACATATGATTCTTTCTAAAAACTTTAATATGTAAGGAACATAGTAAAATTCCGTATTAAATATATTCTATGTAAAAAAGCCCACACTAATGTGCGAGCTTTTTTATACTTATAAAATACTTATCGTTTTCCTTTTTCATAAGGAGTTCCTAATGCTTTCGGAGCTTCAGAACGACCTACAAAACCAACAAGCGCTAATATTGTGAATACATATGGTAATATCGTTAATAAAACACTTGGAATTTGATCTAATACAGGAATTGTTCCGCCCGTTACACTAAGAGATTGCGCAAAACCAAAGAATAGAGCTGCACCTAGTGCGCCTAGTGGATTCCACTTTCCAAAAATCATAGCAGCTAAAGCTAAGAAACCTTGTCCTGTAATAGTTGCCCCTGAGAAGTTATTAGAAATTGACATTGCAAAAATCGCTCCACCAATTCCAGCAAACACTCCTGAAATACAGACTCCAATATAGCGCATTTTATATACGTTAATCCCCATCGTATCCGCTGCCATTGGGTGTTCACCAACAGCACGTAGACGAAGACCGAACGGTGTTTTATAAATAACATACCAAACAACGAATGCTAAAATAATGGCAATATACGACGTTATTGGTACGTTCGAGAAAAATATTTTCCCTAAAACTGGAATATCCGAAAGGCCTGGAATATCAATCTTTTCAATACGATACTGAATAAAGTCAGTCTGCCCTTTATCAAAAATCTTCTTAATTGCAAATACTGTTAAACCAAGAGATAAGAAGTTAATTGCTACACCACTTACAACTTGATCCGCTCGGAATGTAATAGAGGCTACCGCATGAAGTAATGCAAATAATCCACTACCAATTGCCGCAAATAATAACGCAATCCATGGAGTCATCGTTCCCCAAGTATCACCCATTAATAAGTTTGTAACTACTCCAATAAATGCACCAAATAGCATTAGTCCTTCTAATCCGATATTTACAACACCCGATCTTTCACTAAACACACCACCTAATGCTGTGAAAATGATAGGTGCCGATGTATATAACGTACCCGTCACAAGAATGGCTAATATATCTAAAAAGCTCATTTATTTCCCCTCCTTGCTCATGCGTGTAAGCGCCCATCTTAACACATAACTACATGCAACAAAGAAGATGATACATGCAATAATTACATTAATAAGCTCTGATGGTACATCTGCCTCAAAGTTCATTTGAGGGGAAGCACTTTTCAAACCACCAAATAATAAAGCTGAAAGGATTATCCCAAACGGATTATTCCCTCCAAGTAATGCTACAGCAATCCCGTCAAATCCTACTCCTGTAAACGAAGACATCGCTGTCATACTTTGGAATGTCCCTAATCCTTCCATTGCTCCACCAATCCCTGCAAATGCACCAGCAATTGTCATGGAGAATACTACATTACGAGAAACTTTCATACCTGCATATTGAGAAGCATGCTGATTAAATCCTACCGATTTTAATTCGTAACCTAAAGTTGTTCGATCTAATAAGAACCACATTAAAATAGCGATTAATATTGCTACAATAATTCCCCAGTGAAGACGCGAACCATCAGTAATAGAAGCAAGCCAGTCTGAAGATAGTGACGCACTTTCTTTAATATCATACGTTTTGTCATTACCCGCATGTAAGAAACGCTTAATGATGTCATACGTTACATACAACGCGATATAGTTCATCATAATGGTTACAATAACTTCATTCACTTGAAACTTCCCTTTTAAATATCCCGGAATGAAGCCCCAAATTCCGCCCACCAATGCTGCGAATAAAATAGATAATGGAATATGAAGGAACGCTGGTAGTGAAACTGCATAACCGAACCAAACCGCTGCAAGCCAACCAACTAACAATTGACCCTCTACCCCGATATTAAATAAACCTGTACGAAATGCAAACGCCACTGATAAACCAGCAAGAATAAGCGGTATCATTGTACGAAGCGTTTCACCAATCGCACTTGCGCTACCGAACATGCCCGTCCAAAGTGCACTATAACCAACAATTGGATCATAGCCACTAACTAGCATTACAATCGCTCCGACAAGTAAGCCGAAAATAACGGATAGTACTGGGACTAAAATATTTATCGTTCGCTCTGTTAAAAGTTTTTTAGCCATTGGTACCCACCTGCTCCTTCTTTGTTCCTCCAGCCATTAACAATCCAAGCTGTTGTTCATTCGTTTCTTTCGCATCAACTATTGCTACAATTCTCCCTTCATAAATAACAGCAATTCGATCGCTAACATTTAAGATTTCATCTAACTCTAGTGATAAAAGTAATACACCTTTTCCTTTATCCCTTTGCTCTATTAATCTCTTATGAATAAATTCAATTGCTCCTACATCTAAACCACGTGTTGGCTGTGCCGCGATTAATAAATCTGGATCACGATCTACTTCACGTGCAATAATTGCTTTTTGTTGATTTCCCCCAGATAGAGCGCGTGCTAACGTTTGCTCACTAGGTGTACGTACATCAAACTGTTCAATCAGAGCCTTTGCTTTTTCTGTAATTTTGCTGAAATTTAAAATCCCTTTCTTTGAAAACGGATTTTTATAGTACGTTTGCAGAACTATATTATCTCTAACAGAAAAATCAAGGACGAGTCCGTGTTTATGACGATCTTCTGGAATATGACCAATTCCCTCTTCTGTTATTCTTCTAACAGGCCAATTTGTTATTTCTTTTCCTCTAATTGCAATAGAACCTGACTCAACTTTTCGTAAACCAGTAATTGCTTCTATTAATTCACTTTGTCCGTTTCCATCAATCCCTGCAATCCCAACAATTTCCCCCGCACGAACAGTTAAGTCAAGGCCTTTTACAGCAGGTAGTTGACGTGCATCGTGAACAACAAGGTTTGCAATTGAAAGTACCTCTTCTTTTGGCTTCGCGTCTATTTTTTCTGTTTTAAAATTCACTTGACGTCCGACCATTAATTCTGCAAGTTTATTTTCATCCGTATTTGCAACGTCAACCGTTCCAATCCCTTTTCCTTTACGAATAATCGTACAACGATCGCAAACTTCCATAATTTCTTTCAACTTATGTGTAATAAGAACAATAGATTTTCCTTCTTGCACAAGCTTTTTCATAATTTGAATTAGCTCATGAATTTCTTGTGGTGTTAACACAGCTGTCGGTTCATCAAATATTAAAATTTCTGCACCGCGGTAAAGAGTTTTCAAAATCTCAACACGCTGTTGCATACCAACTGAAATATCCTGTATTTTCGCATATGGATCTACAGCTAAGCCGTATTGTTCAGACAGTTTTTGAATTTGTTTAGCAGCTTCCTCAACAGCAATTTTCCCTTTTTTCTTCGGTTCATTTCCGAGAATAATATTCTCTGTAACTGTAAAATTATGAACAAGCATAAAGTGCTGATGAACCATTCCAATACCAAGGTCATTTGCCACATTCGGATTGGTAATGTTTACAGACTTTCCTTTAATTTTAATTTCACCTTGTTCTGGTTGGTACAAACCAAATAGTACATTCATCAATGTGGATTTCCCTGCACCATTTTCTCCAAGTAAAGCATGTATCTCACCCTGCTTTACTTGCAGCGTAATATCATCATTCGCTACAATGCCTGGGAATACTTTCGTAATATTATTCATTTCAATTACGTATTCCATTGTGTTCCTCCTTTTAACAGGGAACATTCCCTATTACACTATTAACTTATTAAGCAATTCGGAAGTTTTATACATACAAAGGTTAGTTCTATGAACTAACCTTTGCTATTTCTCTATTTATTTTTTTAGAGAAGCTTCATATTCTTTATACTCTTTATCTGTAGCCGGTACTTTAATTTCACCGTCTGTAATTTTCTTTTCAAATTCTTCTACTTTTGTTAAAATTTCAGGGTTAACTTTTTTCACGTTATCAGTTGTTTTTGAAATACCAATACCGTCATCTTTTAAGCCAAACGCTTCAATTTTTCCACCTTTTAACTTTCCATCTTTTGCTTCTTTAGCTACTTTTTCTACAGCTACATCAACGCGTTTTATCATTGAAGTTAATGTTACATTTTCAGGCATACCTTCTTGATGTTGGTCACGGTCAACACCGATTACCCAAACATTTTCACCTTTTTTCTTACGATTTTTCGCTTCAGTGAACACACCGTTACCTGTACCACCAGCAGCATGATAAATTACATCTACACCTTGACCGTACATTGCTGAAGCAAGAACTGTGCCTTTTTCAGGCTTATCGAATGCTTCTGCATATTCAGATACGATTTCAATGTTTGGATTTACTGCCTTTGCACCAGCTTTAAATCCATTTTCAAATTTACTAATTAAATCACTCTTCATTCCACCAACAAATCCTACTTTATTCGATTTTGTTGACATAGCCGCTACCGCACCTACAAGGAATGATCCTTCATGATCTTTAAATGTAATGCTCGTTACGTTCGGTGCATCTACAACAGTATCTACGATTGCAAATTGTTGTTTTGAAGATTCTTTTGCAACTTCTTTAATTGCACCTTCTAATTTATAACCAATTCCGAAAGTTAAATCATATTTATCTTTTGAGAATTTTTTTAAATTCGGAATATAATCAGCTTCTTTTTCAGACTGAAGGTAACGATAATTTGTCTTTTCTTTTAAACCATTATCTTTACCAAACTTTTGTAACCCTTCCCAAGAAGATTGGTTAAATGATTTATCATCAACGCCCCCAACATCTGTTACGAGACCAACCTTGAAGTCTTTATTGTCTTTCGTGTCTTTCTTGTCACTGCTCGCCTTATCCGAGTTACCACATGCACCTAAAACTGTACTTGCTGCTAATGTTAATGATAATAAAAGGCCTGCTTTTTTCTTCATACTAGAAACCCCTCCAAAAATGATATATATTTATTTATTCTTACGCTGCTGTCCCTTACTTCTTGCTGTCACCTCCCTAAAAAGAAATTTACCTACATACGCTTTCTTAATACGTGGAAGCTAAACTTATCAGCTCTAAAGTAATTGATAGAATATAAGATTGGCTCATCATTTTGATCATAGTGCATTTGTTTTAATACAAGCAGTGCTGTTTCAGGCTCACATTCTAAAATCGGTGAGATTTTCGGATGATAGCCAATTGGCTCAATGTGAGCAACCGCATATGTTATGCGTTTATGCGTGTTATTATGTATCACCGTTAATAATGATTCCTCATTGTAACCCGATAAATCTGGCAATATTTCTTTTGCAAGTTTATCGATACAATACACAACAGGTTCCCCATCTGCTGTACGCACGCGTTCAATCATCACTGCATTAAAACCATCTTCACTATTAAACTTCTCTTTTTCCTCTTCTGTTAAAGTTGTAGTAGATGATGATAAAAAGATTGTTCCTGGTGTTTTCCCCACACTAGAAATCATATCTGTAATACTAGAAAGTTGTTCTATTCCAGAAGAAAATAATGGCTTTGCATTTACAAATGTCCCTACACCATGTCTACGAATGACAACATTTTCTTCTTCTAAAATACGCAACGCTTCCCTTAAAGTCGCTCTACTTACGCCAAGTTCTTTCGCTAAATCAAACTCTGATGGTAACTTTTGTCGTTCTTTATAAGCTCCATCTTTAATTTTTTCTTTGATGTGATCAATCACCCGTAAATATAGGTGACGACTATCGGATTTTACTGACATAAGACTCCCCCGCATTTCAATTATTCGACCTCTGATGTAAGACTTCTTTTCTCTTTTTTCAACTTACAACATAGTACAAATGACTAACCACTAAAAATAAGCGCAATTGTCGAATAAATAATAATAATTTTTTAAGATGAAATTTTCACTCTTTACTGTATAAAAAAAACTTTGCACCATAAACATTCCTCATTTCGAGAAAAAGTTCGGCACAAAGATCCTTTACATCCTTTGTTACACACTTTTCCCCTCATAGTCTAGCAATTCATGGTTGCCAGGTAGAAACTTATGGACCTTATCTCCAAGATTATATGAGGCAGTGATTCTTTTCGAAGTAATCTTACCATTTGCTCTCATACGTGTCAACAAAATCTAACATTTTTCTACATTAAATATCGAACATTTACAAAAAACACAATCAAAGTATTCGTATTCTAAAGAGTACCTCTAAATGTAAGCCCTTTCTTTACTGCTGAGTATAGTATATAACAAAAACACTATATAAAAAAGCCTAATTGTAAAAACAATTAGGCTTTTTTTAAGAACTTTTTTCTTGTACATCATTAATGAGCACTTCTCTTGGTTTACTACCTTCATATGGACCTACTACACCATTCATTTCCATTGCATCAATTAGACGAGCAGCTCGCGTATAACCTACTCTAAACCTACGTTGCAGCATAGAAACAGATGCTGTTTGCATTTCCACTACAAGTTGAACTGCTTCATCGTATAATTCATCTTCTACTTCCTGCTTTGTATCAGGAACATCTTGCGGAATCATATCTTCTTGATATTGCGCTTTTTGCTGTCCAATAACATATTCTACAACTCTCTCAACTTCATCATCTGATAAAAATGCACCTTGTACACGTACAGGTTTCGATGCACCAATTGGTATAAACAGCATATCTCCACGACCTAACAGCTTCTCTGCACCACCACCGTCAAGAATTGTGCGAGAATCCGTTTGAGAAGATACAGCGAATGCAATACGTGATGGAATATTCGCTTTAATAACACCTGTAATAACATCAACCGATGGACGCTGCGTCGCAATAATTAAATGAATACCAGCAGCACGAGCCATTTGCGCGAGACGCATAATCGCATCCTCTACATCAGACGAAGCAACCATCATTAAATCCGCTAACTCATCCACAATGACTACAATATACGGTAATTCGGGTTGTTTCGCTTCTGATTGACTATTATGTTCTTTAATATGGTCATTATAACCTTCAATGTTACGCGTACCACTATGAGCAAATAATTCATAACGACGTTCCATCTCACTCACAACTTTTTTCAATGCTTGCGATGCTTTTTTCGGATCAGTTACAACTGGCGTTAACAAATGAGGTACACCGTTATATACATTTAACTCTACCATTTTCGGGTCAATCATCATTAATTTCACTTCATGTGGTTTTGCACGCATTAAAATACTAACAATAATACCGTTAATACATACACTTTTCCCGCTACCTGTCGCACCAGCTACGAGTAAATGGGGCATTTTATTTAAACGAGCTAATACAGCTTCACCTGTAATATCCCGTCCAAGACCAATTAACAACTTCTCTTCCGGATGATTATTAGCCTTAGAATCAAGAACTTCCCTCAGCGTTACCATCGAAACTTCTGAGTTCGGAACTTCGATCCCTACAGCTGATTTCCCGGGAATTGGCGCTTCAATACGAATGTCCTTTGCAGCTAAAGCAAGCGCTAAATCATCACTTAAACTGACAATTTTGCTTACCTTTACCCCCATATCAGGATACACTTCATATTTTGTAACTGCAGGACCTCTATGTACTTTTGTTACTTTCGCTTTCACACCGAAACTTTGGAATGTACGTTCTAATTTTCGAGCATTCTCATAAATTTCAGCATTTTCATTTGTAACTTGCTTATTCTTTGGAAATTTCAATATATCAAGTGAAGGAAGCTTGTAATCTTTATTTTCTACATTTGAAAATTGCATAGGAGGTGCTTGTGCTTCACTCTCTAACGATTCAACGATTTTTTCCCCACGCTTTTTCTTTGGTTCTTCAATTGGTGGAGTCTCTTCAATAGACGGCGAAGTTATCAAATCTTCTTGCTCTACTTCGATTCGTTTATCCTCTTCTTCATTTACAGGATAATTCTCAGTGAAATTTGAAATAATTGGCGGATCAATTTGAATTTCTTCCATCGGCTCAATAACTTCTTCTTGTTCTGCAACACGTTTGCTTCTTGTACTTCTTGTTGTTTTTTTCTTTTCTGTTTGTTCAGCCGTTCTTTTGGATCTCCAATCTTTATAATCCCCTTGCATCGCTTGAAATTGACTTCTAAGAATTCTACCAACTGGAGCTAACACTTCTCCAATATGTTTATTTGTTATACAGAGTACCCCAAGAATAACTAAAATAATTCCAATGATATAGGCTCCTACTTCGTCGAATAAGAAGTAACATGTCGCGAACATAAGCGCACCAAACATACCACCGCCTAAATGAACGCTATCTGGCCCCTTTTTCATTTCAAGAAAGAAGTTATCTTTCGTACTCACAATCACAGAAGTATTTTGCACTGCTCCATCTTTTGTAAGAAGGTTAAATAATGTAATATGACTAAACATTAATATCGCCAATACAATTAAATAAAATCCAATTAACCGTTTATTTAAAAGGTTCGGCCATCCGCGTTTTATAACAAAGGAAATCGATAGAGCTATTACACCTAACACACCAATTATGTACCACTCACCAAAGAAGAAGCGAAAAAATAACACAAACGATTTCCCTACAACGCCTAGCTGCAAAATCGTAATGATTGAAAGTGCAAAAAGAGTTAAACCGACGATTTCATAATACAAAGTTGGCTTTATCGTACGTCTTGCCTTTGCCTTCGTCCCTCTTTGCTTTTGTTTTGCCATTTCTTCACCTCGTGTTCTACATATAAGTAAAGCTCCCTTAAAAACGCTCTACTTATATGTCTGTTTTCTCTATTTTTCAGGTCTTTATATCTTCTATTTTTACACTTCTTGTAAAATGCTAAATAAACAGAAGAAAGCAGCCTACTCATGGCTGCTCAACCGTCTTGTTTTTTATATTATACCATAGCTCCTAAACAAAATCCTTCTTTTTGCTAAAAGGTTATTTTCTGACCAGGCTCAAATTCTAAGTAGTGAAGTGGGTTCGTACTGAGCACACGTACAATAGAATAATACCCATGTTCCTCTTCAGAAACCATTAATTCTACACCATTTATATTTACAACTTTTTGACTTTCACATAGTGAATAATCGGCCGGATACACAAGTTGCTCTGGCATAATTGTATATAAAATCATTGTAGCATTGTCCCTTCTGCACTATCTTCCGCGCGAACATCTATTAATTCGTTTAATTTTCGAATCGCATTTCCAATACCACCAACATCATCTATAAGACCGTACTTTACTGCATCCCCACCAATTACATTCGTCCCAATATCTCGCGTTAAATTCCCTTTCGCAAACATAAGCTCTTTAAAACGATCTTCTGTTACTTTCGAGTGCTTCGTCACAAAACGAATGACTCTTTCCTGCATTTTATCCAAATACTCAAATGTTTGTGGCACACCTATGACAAGACCTGTTAAACGAATGGGATGAATTGTCATCGTTGCAGTTTCCGCAATAAACGAATAGTCAGTAGAAACGGCAATCGGTACACCTATGGAATGTCCCCCACCTAAAACTAAAGATACTGTTGGTTTTGAAAGTGAAGCTACCATTTCAGAAATTGCTAGCCCAGCTTCAACGTCACCTCCAACTGTATTTAATATTAAAAGCAAACCTTCAATTTTCGGATTTTGTTCAATCGCAACAATTTGCGGAATGATATGCTCATATTTTGTTGTTTTATTTTGCGGTGGTAATTGAACATGACCTTCCACTTGTCCAATAATCGTTAAACAATGAATACGTGATTCATTCATCTGTGGTACATTTGTCTGTCCAAGCTGTTGAATTTTTTCTACTATTGAAGCCTCTTTTCCAGCTTCTTTTGGCTCAGCTTCTTTTTCTTCATTTGTATATCGTTCACGTTCTGTCATTTCGCATCCCCTTTCACTCGTATATAACTATTATTTCTTAAGTTATAAATTTCATTCGATAGGGTTAAAAAGAAAAAAAAATCACCCATAAGGGTGATCTTTTTTATACTTCCATAATAATCGGTAAAATCATAGGTTTTCTCTTTGTCTCTTCGTACAAGAACTGTCCTAATAATTCACGAATATTTTGTTTTAACATTGACCATTCAATTGAATATTCTTTAATTGACTGCTCAACAATCATACGTACAATCTCTGTAGATCGTTCAATTAACGCTTCTGATTCACGAACATATACGAAACCACGTGAAATGATTTCTGGACCAGAGATAATTTTCTTTTCATCTTTACCAAGCGTTACAACAACTACTAATATCCCATCTTGAGATAGCATCTTTCTATCTCGAAGAACGATATTACCAACGTCACCTACACCTAGTCCATCAATTAAAACATTACCAGCTTGTACTTTACCAACTAAATTCGCTTCATCGTCACCAAAAGCAATTACATCGCCTTTTTCTACGATAAAGATATTTTCTCTTATAATACCTACATCTTCAGCTAAATATGCATGTGCTTTTTGCATACGGAACTCACCATGTACGGGTACAAAGTACTTCGGTTTCATTAAATTCAACATTAATTTTAATTCTTCTTGGCTACCGTGACCTGAAACGTGAACTTTTCTTTCGCCGTAATAAACAACTTCAGCTCCAGCTCTAAATAACAAATCAATAATTTTTGATACAGATATTTCATTACCCGGAATTGGCGAAGCAGCAATGATAACAGTATCACCTTTACGAATTGAAATTTGTTTATGTGCTTGTTTTGCCATTCTAGATAGAGCAGCCATCGGTTCACCTTGACTACCTGTTGTTAAAATAGCTACCTTTTTCTCTGGGAAGTTGTCTACTTCTTGTAATGAAATAACCATACCTTCTGGAACATCTAAATAACCAAGACGTCTTGCAATGTCTACTACTTTCACCATACTACGTCCTACTACTGCTACTTTTCGCCCTGTTTCGGCTGCTGCATCAAATACTTGTTGAATACGATGTACATTCGATGCAAATGAAGCAACGATAATACGACCTTCTGCGCCGTAGAACACTTTAGAAATTTCTACACCAACTTCTTTTTCTGAACCTGTATACCCTGGACGCTCTGCATTTGTACTATCAGATAATAGGCAAAGTACACCTTCATTTCCGATTTGCGCCATTTTCCCAAGATCTGCTCCACTATTTCCAATTGGAGTTTGATCGAATTTAAAGTCTCCCGTATATACGACTGCACCTTTTGATGTATGGAAACAAACGCCAACAGAATCCGGAATACTATGTGTCGTTCCGAAGAATGACACTGTTGTAGTGTTAAACTCTACCGTTGAGTTTGAATCGATTGTTTTTAGGTCTACACGGCCTAACATGCCCGCCTCACCAAGTTTTTCTTGTATAAGCCCTACTGTTAATTTCGTTGCATAGACTGGAATAGATAATTTACGAAGTACATACACAATTCCACCAATATGATCTTCATGACCGTGAGTAATAAATAAACCCTTTACTCGCTCTTGATTTTCCACTAAATATGTAATATCAGGAATAACGATATCAATTCCAAACATTTCATCTCCCGGGAACATTAACCCCGCATCTACGATAAAGATTTCAGAATCAATTTCAACACAGTACATGTTTTTCCCGATTTCACCTACTCCACCAAGAGCAAATACTTTAACAGACTCATTCTCTTTTCTCTTCATGTTGTTGCCTGGTTTAAAAATCTTGCAAACACTGATTTCACTAAAATTGCAGAGACACCAGGGGAAACTCTACAACCACCATATTTTCACCGTCCAAGACGAATGTCCTTACCGTTATGCGATATCATGTCCTTGTTTATTTTTAAACCAGGTTTCACCTCTCTTTCATTATATAAATCAAATATCTTATTCGATATGATATGAAAATTTAATTAAATTATAATTTTTCCCAATTTTGCTAAGCATACCCGTACTAAGCTACTTAGCCATATTATACCTGATACAAGAAATAGAACACAAGTTAAATCGTGCGAAAGAAAAAGTAAAAGAAAGGAACAGCACTAAAAGTATATGGCTTATTTCCGCTGCTTTTATACTCCATGTTATTTGGAAAAAACTACCCTAAATACTTTAAATTACTTTCATTTGATGGATTTCCTAGATTTTTTTCTTGAATTGCACAAAAACACTTATAAAATGAAGCTTTTTTATAGATTACGTCATATTTGAGGCAATTCCTATAAAAACATAACCGAAAGTATTTTCTGTACTAGCAACTACTTTTCAACAAAATTAAAGATGTAAGATCCTTTTCTTATAAACATTGCATTACATGACAAAAAGCTATGAATTACAAAATCCCGCTAAAAATTTAATAAGGTTAAATTTTTAGCGGGATTTGACAGTCACTATCGAGAACAAGAGGTTGAAACAAAATTAACGAAAGGACCATATCATACTTTAGCCAGTAGAGAACGCGTAGCGTAATATACTCGTTTTCAACATAAAATGTTTTCTATATAGGGTCATATACAGACGAGAAAGGCGAGCCTAAAATCATTTTACAAAAGATTTACATTAAAACAGATTCAAACATTTTCATATCAATAAAAAAATGACCTAGTTCCACACTAGGTCATTTTTATTAACGAGGAATAGATTGCATTACAGATTGTAACGTTACTCTTTCTTCTTCTGTTAATGGAAGAAGTGGTAAACGTACAGAACCTACATCTAATCCAACCATTTGTAACGCTGTTTTTACTGGAGTTGGACTTGGCGCCATAAATAACGAATCAGTTACTCTTACAAGTAATTGATGTAATTTTTGTGCCTTCTTAAACTCTCCTGCTTGAAATGCTGTAATCATTTCTTGCATTTCGTTCCCGATGACATGAGATGCTACCGAAACGATACCTTTCGCTCCAACTGCCATAGCCGGTAACGTTAAACCGTCATCACCGCTGTATACCGCAAAGTCGTCCGCTGTTTTTTCAATGATTTCTGTCATTGTTAACACATCGCCGCCGGCATCTTTAATAGCAACAATGTTTTCTATTTCTGATAAACGAACAACTGTATCAACGGAGATTTGTACAATAGATCGTCCTGGAACGTTATATAGCATAACCGGAAGCGGCGTGCTTTCAGCAATTGCCTTAAAATGCTGATACATTCCTTCTTGACTCGGCTTGTTATAATACGGTGCTACTAGCATTACTGCATCCACACCAACTTCTGTTGCCTTTTTAGTCAAGTCAATAGAAGCATGCGTATTATTGCTACCTGTTCCAGCGATTACGGGCACTCTTTTATCGACAACAGATACGACATGGCGATATAACGCTACTTTCTCTTCTGAAGTTAATGTAGGAGATTCGCCTGTCGTTCCTCCTACCACGATTGCTGTTGTACCGTTATCAATTAAATAATTTACCAATTTCGTTGTCTTCGCAAAATCGATATTACCGTTTATATCAAACGGTGTTACCATCGCAGTTGCAATTGTCCCAAAATCTATCATGGTCTCACTCCTTATTGTTCCAGTTGCTTTTCTTTTGAAAGCTCAAACGCACTATGTAATGCATTTACAGCCTCCACTAAATCAGTTTCTTTTACAAGAACCCAAATTGTTGTATGACTATCTGCCGATTGCAGGATTTGAATACCTTTTTCTGCTAAAGCTGTAACGATTTTCGCAGTAACCCCTGGGTATCCTGCCATTCCAGCTCCAACGATAGATACTTTCGCACAATGCTCTGTCACAATTGGCTCATATCCAAGGTTCTTTAATAATTTAACTGCATGACTTGATACATTATCACTCACCGTATATGCTACGCCAGTAGGTGAAATGTTAATTAAATCGACACTGATTCCTTCGTTCGCCATTTCTTTAAACACATGTTGCTGCAAATCATATGCCGTTTCTTTTGCAAGCACTTTAATTTGCGTTACGTTTGATACGTGGGCAATACCTGTAACAGGACGTTCTTCTACATCACGACCTCTTGTAGCACCGTCATATGCTGAAATAAGCGTACCTTCACTCTCAGAATACGTAGAACGTACACGAAGCGGTACTTTTGCATGCATCGCAATTTCAACTGCACGTGGATGAACGACTTTCGCACCTTGATAAGCCATGTTACAAATTTCGTTATACGTTACAGTTTGAAGATGACGTGCATCTTTTACAATACGAGGATCCGCAGTCATAACACCTTCTACATCAGTGAATATATCGATGTATTCAGCATGAAGCGCAACACCTAATGCTGAAGCTGAAGTATCGCTACCTCCGCGTCCAAGTGTTGTCGTATCACCTTTTTTCGTTTGCCCTTGGAATCCTGTAACGACGATTACATCTACATTTTCTAACTCTTCATGTATACGATCGCAATTCATTTCAATAATCTTTGCATTCGTAAAGTCATCATTCGTTACAAAACCAGCTTGTGCACCATTTAATGCTGCTGCTTTTATACCGTTCTCATTCAACATATTAGAGAAAACAATTGCAGAGATTAACTCTCCGCACGATAATAATAAATCTTGCTCACGTTTAGAAATAGTAGATTCCTCTTGATTTACAAGACTTAATAACGTATCCGTTGCATATGGTTCACCTTTACGACCCATAGCAGATACGACAGTAACTACTTTATAACCAGCAGCTAATGATTTTTTTATATGATGAAGCGCATGCTTACGTCCATTGTCATCACGTACTGATGTGCCACCAAATTTTTGAACAATTATTTTCATATTTTGCACCTTCTCTTAGCCGTTTACACTAATTGTAATTTTACTAAGCGCTCTGCAATTTGAACAGAATTCCATGCAGCGCCTTTTAATAAGTTATCAGATACGACCCAAAGATGGAATCCTTTATCGTTATTTAAATCTTTACGGATTCTTCCAACGAATACTTCGTTTTTACCTACTGCAGTAGCTGGCATTGGATATAACTGCTCTTCTGGATTATCTTGCAGAACAATACCTTCCGCATTTGCAAGTAAGCTCTTTAATTCTGCTACTGTTACGCCTTCTTTTTCTACTTCGATGTAAACAGACTCAGAGTGTCCTGATACAACTGGTAAACGTACACATGTTGCCGCTACTTCTAATTCAGGCATATGCATAATTTTTTTCGTTTCATTAATCATTTTCATTTCTTCAAACGTAAATCCATTATCTTGGAACTTATCAATCTGTGGAATCGCATTAAAAGCAATTTGGAAATGCTTCTTATCGCCTGATACAGGAAGAACATTTGCCTTAACTTCTTCGCCATTTAAGATTGCTTGTGATTGTTCATGAAGTTCTTCAATAGCTGCCGCACCAGCACCTGATACAGCTTGATATGTGGAAACGATTACTCGTTTTAAACCATATTGCTGACGAACTGGCTCAAGAGCTACTACCATTTGAATTGTAGAACAGTTTGGATTTGCAATAATACCATTATGTTCTTTTAAGTCGTTTTCATTTACTTCAGGTACAACAAGTGGCACGTTTTCTGTCATACGGAATGCACTTGTATTATCAACAACAATCGCACCGCGTTTTGCTGCTTCTGGCGCTAATTGTTTCGATACAGATCCACCAGCACTAAATAGTGCGATATCTACTCCTTCAAAGCTTTCAGGAGTTGCCTCTTGAACTGTAAATTCTTCGCCTTTAAATACAAGTTTCTTACCTGCAGATCGTTTAGATGAAAGTAACGTTAATTTCCCGATTGGAAATTCTCTTTTCTCTAAAGTATTTAACATTTGTTCACCAACTGCGCCGGTTGCTCCAACTACAGCGACATGAAAAGTTTTTTGCTTTTCCATCACTATGCCCCTTTCTAGATACCAATCCTTCTATAACTTAGAATCAGAAGGAGTATACAATACCCCTTCTAATCTTAATAACGTTAATTTTATCATATTCTACAGTAAGAATGATGGTTTCATCAAAAATTGTCCGTTTTTTTTCGTTTTTTAATTCATATATCTGAATTTTTCTACGACCACCGGTTGCAATTGCTTTCCTTGCAGCGCTTCTAATACTGTATCTTCCAGTAACTCCATACGAGCTACCATTGAGTTCGGTTTTTTCTCTGGCGCATCTTGACCAAATGGGACGAAGTAGATGTTTTTTGTGGCCATTAGGCGCATGAGGTTGTTACCAACAGGGTGATAACAAAGCTAATGAATTTTTCATTTTTCTTCTATTATATATTTTTCCTCAAGTTTAGAAAAATTGCAACGGGACTTCTTGAAAGAAATGAACTATGTCCCCGTAGGAGTTATATCCACAGCTGTAATTTTACAAGTTGAAATAGCGAATCTAAAGAGTGTAGGTGGAGGTGGATTTATAGGTATTGGCAAAGTACCTATAACTATACCAAGAGCTGTTTGTTCCACATTAAAACCTGTTGCCATAGAGCCATTACTTACTAAAAGATTCACTGTAGAACCAATCAGTGTATCTAGTAATTCTCTAATTGGTCGTTCACGACAATCGCATTCGCACCCTAAATCGGCAGGTGGAAGTAATGTTAGAGGTGGGACTGTTAGTGAAAACCCTACCCCTATTACATCAGAAATATTGACCACGAAGGTTGCGTTGCTAACTGGATCTGTAACTGTAACTAAAAAATCATTCACAGAAGTAATATTGAATAAAAAGAAAAGAGGGGCTACGTTTGGTGCGTCTGCAATAGTGGCAAGAATCACAGTCTGCCCGACAAGTTGTTGCAAAACCTCCTGCATAGGGAAAACACAACAATCACAAAGACAACCTTCAGTTGCTCCCGTTGGACCTGTTGGACC